>JALEKO010000027.1 GCA_022769085.1 Peptoniphilaceae bacterium | reverse complement strand
CTGTGCCTTACCACTTGGCCAAGACGCCATATGGAGCGGAAGACGGGATTCGAACCCGCGACCCTCGCCTTGGCAAGGCGATGCTCTACCCCTGAGCCACTTCCGCTCGCTTAGAATAAATACTAAACGAAATAGATTTATATTTTTAAAAATAAACTAAATACTTATATAGTGTACAATAAAATATTTCTATTGTCAAATTAATTTATATATTAATATTAAATCTTATTTTTCTTTTGTTGCGTAATAAAGAAGTCTTAAAGATTTATCATTCAGATTTCCAGGATTATCTTCATCAGTATAACTTACATGATTAAATCCTGCATTCAAAGCTAAATCTAGCATTTCTTCTGGCTTATAAATTCTTTCTGTTTGGTATTCTTCAAATCTTTGATACAATCCGTCTTTTTCGATAAAAAAGTTTAAATAAATTTCTACCAAATTATTTTCTTTATAGTTTTCCCATGTGTAGAATATATTTTTGTTTTCCATAACATATGTTTTATCTCCAAAAACTTTTTCCATTTTATAAGGAGAATTTAAATCAAAAATCAAAACTCCATTTTCTTTTAAATTTTTATAACAATTATTAAAAAGTTTTTCTATTTTTTCATTCTCTAGAACATAATTGATTGAATCAAGTAAAATCACAATGCAATCATAACTGCCTGGATTTTTAAAATCAACCATATCATAGTTAAAAAGTTTTACATCATTTTCAAATTTTTTTCCAGATAAAACAGATAGCATATCTTTTGATTTATCAACTAAATCCATATGTTTAAATTTTTTCGATAATATTTGTGATAGTTTTCCAGTACCTGCAGCAAGTTCAAGACAATTATCAAGCTTTATATTATTTGCAAGTAAAATATTAAAAATATTTCTAGAATACAAATCGTAATTTATTTCATCACTTAAAATATCATAAAAATATGAAAAATCTTTATACATTATTCCTCCAAAACTCTTATTGCAGAGCCAGCCAGATACAAAGATCCAGTAATTAAAATTATGTCTTCTTTGTCTGCCATTTTTAAATTGAAATCTATAGCTTCCTTTAAATTGTTTATATGATTATATTTTTTAAATTCATGACCTTTAACATCATCTATCTCAGTTATTGTTATCATTTTTGTTTTCTTTTCAAGTTTTTCCAAAACATCTTCAACATTCTTATCAAATCTTGACTGATATATTAAATATACTTTCCTATCAAAATTTTTAAACAACGAAAGTAAAGCCTCTTCATTATGTGCTCCATCAACTATTATTGTAGATTTCTTTCTAAAAATTTGAAATCTGCCTGGAAGGTAAGATTTATTTATTGCATTTATAACTTTACTATTTACTTCAAATCCCAATTTCTCCAGTGCAAGGATAGAAAGGCCTATATTATACGGCTTATAAATTGGATATTTACCATTAAAATAAATTCCTTTATATAAAAATCCATCTTCTAAAAATGTAAAATCTTCTTTTTTAAGAAATTCTATTTCATTATTTGATTTTTTAGTTAAAATATATTCCACAGATTTTTTTTGAAAATATGAAACGCTAAAAGTTCCTTCTCTCATTAGATATGATTTATTTTCAGCAACTTCTTCCACAGTTGATCCAAGTGTTGCTTCATGATCCACTCCAATTTTTGTAAAAACTGTAAGCTCTTTTTTATCTATTATATTGGTGATATCATCTTTTGCTCCAATTCCAACTTCCATTACAACATAGTCTGGATTTTTATCTCTAAAATACATTAGAGATAAAACAAAAAATTTTTCAAAATATTCAAGTTCTATTTTAAAATTTTCTTCTTCTTTTTTTAATTTTTCTTTATAAATAGACAATTCTTCATTTGTTATATTTTTTGAATTAAAACTAATCCTTTCGTTTTCTTCCAAAACATGCGGAGACGAAAATTTACCTACATTTTTATTAAGTGCAAAAAGAGAGTTTGCAATATAATTTGCAACGCTCCCTTTTCCATTTGTTCCCGTAATATGAATTAATTTATAATTTATATTAAGTAAATTTAAGTTTTTTATAAATTCAACCGTTTTTTTTCTAATCATTTAATTTATCCAAAATTTCTTTTAAGCTTTCTTTGCTTTTTTGAAGTAAATCTTTATAATTTTGAAGTTTTTCTTTTTCTTCATTGACAACTTTTTCTGGTGCTTTTTCTATAAATCCAATATTATTTAACTTTCCTTGTGATCTATTTACTTCTGATTCATATTTTTTTATTTCAGATTCTATTCTCTCTTTTTCTTTATTGTAATCTATTAAATCATCCAAAAGCATATATATATTGAAATTATTAAAATTAAGTTTAATAGCATTGTCAATTTCTCGTTCATCTTTTATAATTTCAATATTTTTTGAATTTGAAAGTTGTTTTATAATACTTTTTGTACTATTTAGCATAGAAATAATCTCATCATCTTTTGCTACAATAATAAGATTCTGTTTAACATTTGATTTTACATTAAGTTCTGATCTTTGATTTCTTATTTTTGTTATTGCTGCTATTGCTTCATCAATTCTTTGACTTTCATTACTATATTCAAATTCCTTTTTGAATTTTGGAAATTTTTCAATTATCAACATTTTATTAGTATTAGAAGGTATTTGACCATAAATTTCTTCTGTAATAAAAGGCATGAAAGGATGAAGTAATGCTAACATATTATTAAGTACATAAATAAGAACTTTTTTTACAGTTTTCTTTCTATTTTCATCTTCACCATATAAACTTAATTTTGCAAATTCTATATACCAATCGCAGTACTCATTCCAAATGAAATTTTCTACTCTTTCTGCAGCAAGACCTATTTCATAGTTGTCAAGATTTTTTCTTTCTTCAGCAACACAATCATTTAGTCTTTTTAAAATCCATTTATCTTCAATCATTAAATCTAGATTATCAAAGCTTACATCATCATTTTCATCTATATTCATTAATACAAATCTAGATGCATTCCAAAGTTTATTTGCAAAATTTCTACTAGCTTGAACTTTTTTCTCATCATATCTTGAATCATTACCAGGACTTGTTCCTGTAACAAGCGTAAATCTTAAAGCATCAGCCCCATATTTATCAATTACTTCAATTGGATCTACGCCATTACCCAAAGATTTACTCATTTTTCTTCCATCTTTGTCTCTTATCAATCCTGTAAAAAATACATGATGAAAAGGCGATTGAGAAAGATTATATTTTGATGAAAATATCATTCTTATTACCCAGAAAAATAAAATATCATATCCTGTAACTAAAACATCTGTTGGAAAATAATATTTAAGATCTTCTGTTTCTTCAGGCCAACCTAAAGTTGCAAAAGGCCAAAGCGCAGAAGAAAACCAAGTATCTAGTGTATCTTCTTCTTGAGTTACATGAATGCCATTTAAATATCCATTTTCATCAGGATCATCTTCTGAAACAATAATTTCTCCATCATCTGTATAAAAAACAGGAATTCTATGTCCCCACCATAACTGTCTTGAAATCGTCCAATCTTTTATATTGTTAAGCCAATCCATATAAGTTTTTGACATGTTTGAAGGGACAAGTGTAACTTCATTATTATCGTATGCATCTATACAAAGTTTTGCTAATTCTTTCATTTTTACAAACCATTGTTCTGAAACGAGTGGTTCTATCGGCTCTTTTGTTCTTTCACTATATCCTACAGAATGAACTATATCCTCTATTTTTTCTAAATTTCCATTCTCTTTAAGTTTTTCAACAACTAAAGCTCTAGCTTTTAGACGATCAAGTCCAGAAAATTCTCCATATCCTTCTTTAATTGTGCCATCTTCGTTAAAAACAACACATTGACCTAAATTATGTCTTTTTCCAACTTCAAAATCATTAGGGTCATGACTTGGCGTTATTTTTACAAGCCCTGTTCCATATTCCATATCAACATATGAATCTTCAATTAATGGTATTTTTCTTCCAACTAATGGTAAAATTAAATTTTTTCCTATTTTATCTTTGAATCTTTCATCATCTGGATTTACAGCTACAGCCAAATCTCCAAAAATTGTTTCAGGTCTTGTTGTAGCAATTGTAATAAATTCATCACTATTTTCAAAAAAATATCTTATATACCGTAAATGACCTTTTTCATTTTCGTTATACTTTACTTCCGCATCTGAAATAGCTGTTTTTGCTTTACTATCCCAATTTACAATTCTATATCCTTTGTAAATTAGACCTTCATCATACATTTTTTTGAAAACTCTTCT
>JALEKO010000024.1 GCA_022769085.1 Peptoniphilaceae bacterium | reverse complement strand
TGAAGCAACATTTTCTTTAAGATTAACTTTATCTGTAAAATTTCTTTCAATTTCATAAAAATTATTATTGTTAATATAATAATCTATAATTCCAAGGTTGCTATAATCAAATGTTATATCCAACTTGATGAATTTCTTTTTTTCAATAACATACTTTGATATATCAGAAACTGATTTTGTGTATGCTCTAATAAGACCACTTTTACCTAATTTTATCCCACCAAAATATCTTGTAGCTACTACAACAACATTTTTAAGCTTTTCCTTTTCTAGGACAGTAAGCATCGGAAGTCCTGCACTTCTTGACGGTTCACCGTCGTCATTGTACCTTTTTATTAATTGCTTGTCATCAACAATATAGCATGAACAATTATGAGTGGCATCTTTATATCTATTTTTTATATCTGTAATATAATTTTCTGCATCTATTTGATTTTCAACATATTTTGCATTTGTAATAAACTCAGATTTTTTTTCAACAAAACTTGAATTAACTTCACCATATATTGTCTTATAATTACACATTAACAAAATCCTTATACTTATTATAATCATTTTTTGAAACTTGAACATTGAAATATGTTCCATCTGGTAAATATTTTACATTTTCAACTTTGTAATTACTTAAAAAATAATCTAAAACATCTCCATTTGAAAATGGAATAAAAAATTTAGCCATTACATAATTTCTTTTAATGATTTCTAAGATCTTTTCTTTTAATTTTTTTATATCTTCGTTGTTTTTTGCTGAAATAAATATCCTCTCACTGTCTTTTTTATAGCTCTTTACATTTATATCATTTTCTTGAGTATCCATTTTATTAAATACATACAAAATATCTTTTTCAAATACATTTATATTTTTAATTGAATCTTCAATTGCATTTATTTGATAATCTATATTTGTAGAAGAATCTATAATAATAAGAAGCATATCTGAAAATTTTATTTCTTCCAATGTAGTCAAAAAAGAATCATAAAGCTCTTTAGATAAATTTTCAATAAAACCTACGGTATCTGTAAGTATTACCTCCATTTTATCAAATTTTAATTTTCTGGTAGATGTATCTAATGTAGCAAAAAGTTTATCGTCTGAATATACATATTTTTCCAAGCCATAATTTTCAAGCATTTTATTTAAAATAGTAGATTTACCAGCATTTGTATAGCCAACTAAAGAAATTTTAAATGAATTTTTTCTAGAAAGTCTATTTACATTTTTAGTTTTTTCAATCTTTTCTAGTTTCTTTTCTATACTTTTTATATCTCTTATAACTGCTCTTCTGTCTGTTTCAAGCATTGTTTCTCCAGGACCTCTTGTACCTATGCCTCCTGCTTGTCTAGATAGATAACTAAACCATTTATTAAGCCTTGGTAAAGAATACTTTAATTGAGCCAAATGTATTTTTAATTTTGATTCTTTTGTATTAGCTCTCATGGCAAATATATCTAAAATTAGGGTCGTTCTATCTACAACTTTTATTTTCATTAATTCTTCTAAATTTCTAACTTGACTTGCAGAAAGTTCAACATCAAAAATTGCTGTTTCAATATTATTGTTTTTTGCAACTTCAGAAATTTCAATTGCTTTTCCTTTTCCAATAAAAAAAGCAGGATTTGGTTTTTCTATTACTTGTGATACAAAAATCTCAACTTCTCCTTTTGCAGTATTAATTAATCTTTCTAATTCTTCTATTTTGCTTTTGTCTTCTTTTTTTTCAAAAACATTTACCTGTATTACTCTTTGCATAAAATTTTCCTTTTATTTTTATTATAACAAAAATTATTATATTAACAACAACGTGATATTATGATATAATTACATTAATAACTGTTTTATTTGGAGGTAATATGTCAAAAAAAATAGCCTCTATTATAGGAAAAGTCATTTTAATAATAATGCTTGCAATAGGAATCTTACTTGCATTTATTACAGGAATGCTTGGGGGAAGCGTTCTTGAGGTGATGAAAGATACTCCTGAAGTAAACCCAGAAACAGTGCGTTATGAAATGACAAGAAATTCTGTAATAGTTGATGAAAAAGGAAAACAAATCGATACAATCGAAACAAATCAATATAGAGATACTGTAAGTATTGATGAGATTCCTGATAATCTTATAAATGCTTTTGTATCAGTTGAAGATGAAAGATTCTATAAACATAATGGTGTAGATTTATTTTCAATGCTTGGAAGTTTAGTAGAAAATATTAAAGCAGGTTCAATTGTAAGAGGTGGTTCTACAATCACACAACAATTAGCAAGAAATACTTATCTGTCCAATGATCAAACATTTGTTAGAAAAATTAAAGAAATTTATCTTGCTTTAGAAATTGAAAAATATCTTTCAAAAGAAGAAATATTAGAAGCTTATTTGAATAGGGTATTTTTAGGACAAAATTCGTATGGAGTTCAGGCTGCATCACAAACATACTTTTCAAAAGATGTTTCTAAATTAAACTTAGCTCAAGCTGCAAGTATTGCAGGAATTGTGCAGTCACCCACTTCTTTTTCACTTTTTAATACAATTAAATCAAGCGAACTTACTGATCAAAAACCTCTTGGTTATTTTACAATAAGTGGTGAAAAATATGCTGCTATTTACAATCCTCAACCTTATAAAAGAGAAAAATACGTTTTAAGTAAAATGCTTGAATTAGGATATATTTCAAAAAAAGAATACAACAAAGCAGTAAAATATGATGTTTCTAAATCAATTAATCCAGTTGAAAGAGTTAATTCTGATTTTTCAAATTATTTTAAAGATTTAATCCAATCACAAGTAGTCTATAAACTAATGGACATTTATGATATCTCAGAAGAGCAAGCATGGGATAGACTTTACTATGGAGGACTACAGATAACTTCGACAATTGATGATAATCTACAAACGAAAGTCGAAGATCTATATAATAATTTTGGCGAAGCAATTGGCGATCCAAATTCACTTCTTGACTTAAATTATGATGAAAATTCAAATATTATTGATTCAGATGGAAACATTTTATATTATGCTAAAGAAAATATGCTGGATGATACAAATTCACTTTATTTTTCACCTGATTTTGCATGGGTAGATCAAAATGGCAATTTAGTAATTGCATCATCAAAAGTTGAGCTTGATTCTACAACACTTGTAATAAAAGACTACTATGATTATGATGATGAAAATGGTTTTTTTAAAGTTCATTCAATAGGAAATATTGGATTTACCGATCCAGATAGTATATATAATGACGATAATGGGAATATTGTAATCACTAAAAAATATTTGGATAGTCAACCTGACTTCTATAGTATAGATGATTATGGAAATATAATTATTAACAATTCATTTTATGATGTAGATGAAGATGGAACTGTTGAGCCTCAATCAGCAACAGTAGTTCTTGATCATAAAACAGGTGAAATTAAAGCTATTGTTGGTGGAAGAAATCAAAATGCTAATGTTATATTTAATAGAGCTATTGACCAGCCAAGGCAGCCAGGAAGTTCAATTAAACCTTTAGCAACTTATACTCCTGCTCTTGATAACGGATATAGTTTAGCATCAGGAATTGATGATGTTCCATTTATGAGAAACAAAAAAGGTGAAATTTGGCCTAACAACGTATATGGATATTACATGGGGATAGTAAGTTTAAGGGATTCTATTAAATATTCTATAAATACTAATGCAGTAAGAACTTTAGATGACATTGGAATAAAAAAATCAAAAAAATATCTTGAAAAATTTGGAATAATCAATAAAGATTATCCTGAAAGAGATAATTTTGTAGAAAAAGATGAAGGCGACAAAAATAATGATGAAAATTTAGCAGCTATGGGTTTAGGCGCAATGACTGATGGTTTATCAGTTTTAGATATGACTGGAGCTTATGGTGCTTTAGCAAATGGTGGAACATATAATGAACCTCTATCATTTTCTAAAATTGAAGATTCAACTGGAAAAACAATATTTGAAAATAAAGATAAAAAAACTACAGAAGTTACAAGCAAAGAAACGGCTTATCAAATGACATCTGCTTTGGAAACTTCAGCAGAATATTATCAAACAATAAATGAAGATACTATACCTGTTGCAGCTAAAACTGGAACAAGTGAAGATAATACAGATTTTTGGACAATGGGTTATACCCCATATTACACTGTAGGAGTATGGCTTGGTGCTGATAATCAAAAAATCAAATTAAATGGATATAGTACAGATACTGCAGCTGTAGTATGGAATGCTGTAAACAATTTAATATTAGAAGATAAAGATCCAAGAGATTTCGTAGAACCTGATGGAATAATTCACCAAGAAGTTGATACTATAAGTGGAAAATTACCTACAGATGCATCATATGCAGACCCAAGAGGTACTGTTATCGAAGAAATTTTTTCAAAAGATAATCTTCCTAAAGAAGACGATGATATGCATGTATGGATTAGTGTGGATACAAGAAATAATCTTCTTGCTTCAAATATAACACCACAAAATCTTATTGGAAGTAGATCGTTCGTTGATAGAAAAGGATCTTATGATCCATCTAAATGGGATTATATCTATCCTAGTGACTGGAGTTATGAAGTTCCTTCACAATACTCACCACTTGGAGCTGAAATTATAGAAAATTCTAGCAATTCTAAAAAAGAACAAGAACTTGATGAAAATGGAAATCCTATAAATCCAGATAATGCAAGTGAAAAAGAACTTAATATTCCAAATACTTTTGGAAACAATAATACAAATAATAATTAGTAGTAATCCTCCCCATTTAAATTTTAGTGGGAGGATTTTTCTTATTAATTAATATTTTAAGAAGATTAAATATTAATAATTGTTTTTTTATTTTAAAAAACTATAGATGGTATAATCAATTAGAGGTGAGAAAATGGCTGATGTAATAATAGAAATAATTGAAGATGAGGAAAATATACTAAATATTGTAAGATCCTATTTGGAAAAAGAAGGATACAAAGTAATTTCTGCAAAAGATGGTAAGGAAGGTTTAGATAATTTTAATGAAGATATTTCATTGGTACTTCTAGACTTAATGCTCCCTAAAATTTCTGGAGAAGAAGTTTTGAAAAAAATAAGGTCTATATCAGAAGTTCCAATTATTGTTGTTACAGCAAAAGTTGAAGAAGATGATATTATAGGTGGACTTAAACTTGGAGCTGATGATTATATTACAAAACCTTTTTCTCCAAAAGAACTTGTCGAAAGAATTAAAGCTGTATTAAGAAGAATAAAAAAATTTAATATACCTAGAGCAAGTGTAATTAAGACTAGTGATGGAAGGCTTGAAATGGATTTAGATAATAATAGATTTTTTAAGGATGGTATCGAGATAAATCTTACAAAAAATGAATTTTTAATAATGAAAACACTTTTTTCAAATCCAAATAAAATCTTTACAAGAGAAGAAATTATAGAACTTACATTTGGATATGATTATGAAGCTTTTGACAGGGCAATTGATACACATATTAAAAATATAAGACAAAAAGTTGAAGATAATCCTAAAAACCCTCAATATATTAAAACTATTTATGGAATGGGTTATAAATCAGGCGGTGTTGAAGATGTCCCTTTTAAATAAATTTATTAAAAATTATATGACCGGTATACTAATTTGTATACCGGTGTTTGCATTTATTTTATCATTTTTGATAAATTACAATATTAAATCATTTTTGATAAATAATAAAAAAAATGAAATCTATGATTTAAAAATAAATATAGAAGAGTTACTTAAAAATACTTCAACTGAAAGTGCAAAAAAGGTAGTTGATGAAATATCTTCAAAAAAAAATATATATATTAAAGTTAAAGATTTAGATAATAATATAATTTTAGAAAATTCTGAAATTAAAAATAAAAAAATAAGAAAAAATATATATAATTTTAATTTGATAGAAAACAATAAAGTCTTTGCAAAAATGAAAGTGGAGTATGCAAATGATCCATATAAGTATGATATTTTTACAGAAAATTTAAGGAAAAACATTGTTAACTCTCTTTTAGTTTCACTTTTATTTTCAGTTGTTTTTGGAATTTTTTTATCAGAAATTTTATCAAGTCACTTAATTAAACCTTTTATTGAAATAAAAAATTTTTCAAATGATTTAAAGAATGGAAAATATAATAAAACTTTACCACCTTCAAAAATTAATGAAATTAACGAATTAAACGATAATTTAAATTATTTATCAGAAAATTTAAAAGATCAAAATGAAATTAGAAAAAGATATGGACAAGATATTGCTCATGAACTTAGAACACCTCTTACAAATATAAAGTTAAATTTAGAAGCTATTAAAGATGGAATAATTCCAGCAAACGAAAAAAATATTGACAATATGATTTTAGAAACAGATAGACTTTCTAGTTTAATTAAAAAACTTAGAAAATCATATAATGATAATAATATTGAAAATGAAATTTCAATTGAATATTTCAACGTTTCTGATGTCCTTGAACAAATTATTTTTAATTTTAAAGCAAAATTCACAAACAAAAACATTTCTATTATAAAACAAATAAATAAAAATGTTTTTACTTATTCATCAAAAGATGATTTCATACAAATCATTACAAATCTTTTAGAAAATGCAATTAAAGCTAGTAATGAAAATGGAAAAATTTTTTTAAGTTTGAAGGAAAATAAAAAAGATATACAATTTGTTATAGAAGATAACGGAATTGGAATAAAGAAAGAAAATTTAAAATATATCTTCGATAGATTTTACACGACAAGCGAAGATAGGAATACAAAATTAAATAGTCATGGATTAGGACTTTCAATAGTGAAAAATAAGACTAATCTAATACATGGAACTATTTCTGTTGAAAGTGAAATAAATAAAGGAACTAAATTTACTTTGATTTTTCCAAAGAAATTAATTATTTAATAAAATAATGAAAAATAAAAAAATAAAATATCAAAAAAAATTAAATAAAAATTATAACTCAATAGATAGAACAATAAATAGACAGAAAAAACGAAGAAGAAAGATTAAAAGAAAATTTTTTATTAGAAGAATATTATTAGTCTTTATCATTACTATTTTTTTAATTATAATATATAATCTGGGTTACTTTATTTTTAATTTGTTTAATAATATAAGTTATCCAAAATTGAGAAAAACTGTTTTTAACGATATAAAAAATTCTGTATTTATATCGGATACAACTGGAAGATCTCTTACTTCAAGTGAAAAAAAATCAGATTTTGATTATCTTTATGATGTCATATATAAAACATTTCCTCTATCCGATAAAAATAAGAAGTTTTTTTCAAAATTTTTAAATCAAAAAGTTAATTTTGAAAAAAATATAATTGATACAAAAACAGATGAAGAGTTTTTTAATTCTATTTCAAAATATTTAGAATTATTAAAAGATGAGAATTTTAAAATATTAGATAAAAATGAATATGACAAAAATTTTAACTATTATAAAAATTTAGATGATGAAAATCCATGGAAAAAAGAAATAGAGAAAGATAATTCTAGAGATAGATATGAAAGAATGGTTGAAAAAGATTATTCTAACTCTACGAATATACAAACAAAAGTTAATAATACATCTTTAATAATTAGTTTTGACAATTTTAATAAATCAAATATTAAAGATGATAAAGAAAAAATTGTTAACGAAGTAAATGAAAATCCTTTTTTAGAAAACATTATTATAGATTTAAGGCAAGTTACATCTACAGATGAAATCTATTGGAAAAATGCTCTTGCTCCTATCTTTATAAAGAAAAACTCAAAAGCAACAAATCAAATAATTTATCGAAGTAATTTAAATGATGACTATATAGACTATTTATCAAATTCAAATAATATGAATTATTCAAATAAAAAACTTAAAACTTACTCTTTAGATAACATTAAAGGAATTGATATAGATGACTACATGTTTTACAATAATTTAAATACAGTAATAGAAAAAGATAATCAGGTAGATATGATTAATCGTAATGTTTATATTTTAGTTGATTCTAATACAAAAAATGCACCAGAAAGTTTTTCGTCTTTTATGCAAACTACAGGAAATGCAACAATAGTGGGAGAAAATACATTTGGAAATGGTTTAGGTCTTGACCAAATTTTTATTTCTCTTCCACATTCAGGTTTTATTATTCAAATTTCAACATGTCAGGCAATAAATTATTATGGAAAACTTCAATCTAATTCGGGTGTAATTAGTGATATAAAAGTTAATAGTAAAGAGAATATTGATAAAATTTTAAATCAAATATTAGATGGAACTATTGAAAAAAACAATGATATAGATTTTTCAAATGTAATTAAACAAAAACCTATTATAAAAGAGAAGCAATAATTATTGCTTCTCAAATTCTATATCTCCTATGTGTTTCTGATTAAAACTTTTATCAATCCACAAAACTTTTGCTCCAATATTTTCAGCTAATTTTTTACCATCTTCGTAATTTTTTATAAATAAGGTTGTACTCATTATATCTGCAATTGTAGAATCATCTATTATAACTGTAACTGAAGTGAAATTTTCTGCAGGCATTAATGTTTTCGGATCTATAATGTGATTATATCTTTTCCCATCTACTTCAAAATACCTCTGGTAATCTCCGCTCGTTACAATTGATGTCTCTCCAACTTTAATAATTGATGCTAATTTATTTTCATTTGTATTTGGATTTTGTACTCCTATAACCCGCTTTCCATCTTTTCTTGTAGGATTTTTCCCTATTGTAACAACATTTCCTCCAGCAGAAATTATTCCATGTTCAAGCCCTTCAGATTTTAATTTTTCTCTTATCTTTTCAACAGCATATCCTTTTGCAACTGCTCCTAAATCAATTTGAGTATATTGATTTTTTAATGATATTTCATTTTTTTCTTTATCTATAGCTACATTATCTATATCTGTTTTTTCTGAGGCCTTTTTCAAGTCTTCTATTTTTGGAATCGATGCATTTTTAGGATTTTTTAATGCTTCTTCTCTAAAATTATACCAAATTCTAATAACAGATCCTTCAGCGACATTAAAATCTCCGTTTGTTTTTTTATACCATTCTTTAGAAATTTCTAAGATATCTATAATTTCTGGACTTACTTTTATATTTTTATTCCATGCATTTAAATTTACAGTAAAAACATTGTTCATACCATCATATGATTTAAAATTATCAAATAATTTGCTGTAATATTTAAAATCTTCTTCCAAAATTTTTTCATACTTATCAAATTCTTTTTTATCCTTTGTATATGCTGTAAACATTATTACAGTATCAAATGTATCAAAAACTTGTTTTTCATTTTTCACTAAATTTGTATCTATTTTTTGATTATCATTACTTGAACAAGAAGTAAAAATCAAAATACAAAAAATAATTAGTAATTTTTTAAACATATTTCCCCTTTTAATTTTTTGTTTAATAATTTTCAAAAAAAATTCGACGCTACAGATTACTCACTAGTGTCGAATAATTAAAATATTATTCATAATACTCATATAAATCAGAAAAATTTACATCCTTTAAAATTTCTATCTTTTCTTCAATTGCCCATTCATAAATTATTTTTGCAGAAACTTTATTTTTAAACTCATTCCAATCTTGTTCTAAACCATAATCATAAATAGTCTCCTCAAATTCACTTATTGGATTAAGAGTTGATAAAGAATTAAAAAGATCTTCTTTATATTTTTCACTTTGCCTTTTTGCAAATTCATTCATCCGGTATTTTTTATCTAAATCATTTCCTGTTGGCATGCAGTGATAAGCTTCAACTTCATTTTCAATGTCTAAATAATTGCTGGTTATATCAGAAGTATCGTCCATATTTTCCATTATTTTTATAACATCAAATGTATCGGTATTAAGCCGAATACTTTTTACATAAGGGTCATCCCAAAAACTCCATTGCTCAATAAGCCATGATAAATTTATAATTTTTTCACTCATTTTTACCTCTACGTAATTTTAATTAATTCTATCAAATAATTCGAAAACTATTGCTTCGTATTCAAAAAGTTCCAGTTTAAGCTCTTTATTTTTAGTCGAAATATTTCTTTTAGTATCCCATTTATTTCCACTATACTTTTGATCAAGTGAATTAATTATTTCAACTAAACCATAGTTTTCTTTAAAAATAAATTTATATTGCTGTATATAAACATTTGACATATTTAAAACTACAAAATGTTTTTTTTCTCCAGATTTTCTTATATATGCAAAAACAGAATTATCATAGTCATTGACTACAACCCATTCAAATCCATCTCGTTTATAATCAAGTTCATAAAAATCTCTATTATTCTTATACATGAAATTAATATCTTTTACAAAATTATGATAAGCATCGTGAATTGGAAATTTTATTATTTCCCAATCAATAAATTCATTTTCCATCCATTCATCCATTTGAGCTATATCATTTCCCATGAAATTAAGCTTTTTACCAGGATGAGTCATTTGATATATAAAAAATAATTTTAGTTGTTTAAATTTTTGTTCATATTCACCAAACATTTTTTTTACAATTGGTTTCTTTAAATGAACTACTTCATCATGACTTACTGGTAAAATAAATTTTTCATTGTAAAAATAATACATCGACCATGTTATTAAATTATGACAATTTTTTCTGTAAAGTGAATCAGTACTTAAAAATTTAAATGTATCATTCATCCATCCAAGATCCCATTTATAATCAAATCCTAGAGAATTACCATTTTCAGATACTGTAACATAATTATATGAAGATGAATCTTCAGCAATTTTCATAACAGTAGGATATTTTCTTTCTAAAGTATTATTTAAATCTTTCAGAAATTCAATAGAAAAATTGTTCTCTCCTCTATTTTTATCTCCTCCCCAATAAATCAAATTATTAACTGCATCCATTCTAATTCCGTCAACATGAAATTCTTCTATCCAAAAACTTATTGCAGATTTTATAAAAGATCTTACATGACCTTTCGAATAATCAAAGTTTAAACTTCCCCACTCTGAATACCAATCATGTGAAAAATCAGATTCATAAAGAGGTTTTGAGTCAAAATTTTTTAAACCATAGTCATCAGATGCAAAATGTGCCAATACAAAATCTAAAATGACTCCAATTTTATTTTTATGGAATATATCAATAGCCATCTTTAAGTCTCTTGCTTGACCATATCTTGAAGTAGCAGCAAAAAAACCTGTTGTTTGGTACCCCCAACTTGGATCAAATGGATATTCTGTAAGTGGCATAAGCTCTACGTGAGTATATCCCATAGATTTAATATATTTAACAAGTTCTTCAGCAATTTCTAAATAATTTTTATGTTTAAAATATTTCCAGCTTCCCAAATGAACTTCATATATATTTAGTGGCTTTTCAAAATTCTTATCTCTATTTGAAATCCATTCATTATCACTAAATTCATACGAACTATCTATAATTTTTGATGCAAAACCACCTTGTTCTATAAATTTTGCATATGGGTCTGTATGTTCTATATAATTATTTTCATTTTTTATAACAAATTTATAAAAATCGCCCAAACATGCATTTTTTTCTTGTAGATACCAATAACCATATTTTTCATTTTTAAGCATTCTTTCACCTTTCCAGTTATTGAAATCTCCATTTAAATAAACACATTCAGCATTAGGTGCATATACTCTAAAAATATATCCACTATTTGCTCTAAATGTACCGAAATACTTATAAGCATCGTCTAAATCACCAGAAACATAGCTCTTAATTATATTTTCATTAATTTCTTCATTTGAACTTTTCATTAGTTTGGTTCCTCTAAACTTTTTTGTAGATATTTATAAAGTATATCAATAGCAACACTATTTTTTGCACCATTCATAATTACAATATCGCAATACTTCTTCATAGGTTTTATATATTTTTCATACGAAGGTTTAATTACAGTCAAATAGTGACTAATAATATCTTCTGTTTTTCTTCCATTTTCGTTTGTATCTCTAAGAATTCGTCTTGCAAGCCTTTCATCGCTATCAGTGTCTACAAATATTTTTGCATCTGACAAGTTTCTTATTCTTTCATCATAAAGAGTAAAAATACCTTCTAAAATCAAAATTTTTCTTGGAATAATTTCAATCATATGGTCGGAAGATTTGTAATTTTTATAATCATAATCATTAACATAAATTTTTTGATTTTTTTTAAGTTTTAAAACATCCATATAAAATTTATTCAAATCAAATGCTTCTGGAACATCATAATTAAGTTTTGATCTTTCTTCAATAGTAAGTTTTAAATCTGTTTTATAATAAAAATCCATACTTAAAAAACTAACATCGTGTTCGAAAAAATCGTTAATTTTATTTGCAATAGAAGTTTTTCCGCTTGCACTTCCGCCAGTAATTGAAATTATTTTTGTCACTTATTTTACCTCATTTTGAATTTTTCCATCCAAAAACTTATATAAATTATCAAAAACTATATTTGCTCTTTCAACCATTGCTTCCTTCGTATAATAAGCTATATGATTTGTAATTAAAACATTTTTAGCATTTTTAAGTTTATAGTCATCTTTAAGTGGAGGCTCCATATCAAAAACGTCTATTCCTGCAGCTCTTATTTTTCCTTCATTTAATAAATCTGCTAAGGCATCATTATCGATTATTGGTCCTCTTGCACAGTTTATTAAAATTGAATCTTTTTTTATAAGATTTAATTTATCAGAATTTAAAAATCCTTTAGTCGAATCATTTAAAGGAAGATGAACCGTTACTATGTCAGAGGTTGATAATAATTCATCTAAAGTAACATATTTTACACCCATATCTTTCATTTCTTGTTTTTCAGTTCTATTATAAGCAATAATTTGTGCTCCAAATGCAGAAAGTAGTTTTATAACTCTTTGACCAATTTTACCAGTGCCTATTACACCTACTTTTTTTCCATTTAAGGTTTCTCCTAAAAGATCATTATTTTCTCCTGATAAATTTTCTCTATTATCTTTGAATTTTCTTAAAATTGAAATTATCATTCCAAAAACAAGTTCTGCAACAGAAATGTCTGAATATCCGCTTGCATTTTCAACTACAATTCCTTTTTCCTTTGCACTTTCGACTGCAACATGGTCTACACCTGTAAATGCCACATCAATAAGTTTTAAATTTGTATTATCTACTACTTTCTTACTAAATTTTTTATTTGTAATAATTGCAACATCAGACTTTTTAAGTCTTTCTATTATTTCATCGTCACTATTTGCACTTTCTTTGTAATATTCAAATTCATGACCCATTTTTTCTAATTTATTTTTTTGTTCTTCAACAAGTTCATCATTAACTGTTAAAGGATCTATTAAAGTAATTTTCATATTATCCCTCCTCTTAATAGAATAAGTTTTTTTGACAAATTAGTCAAATTTTTCGATGTAAATTAACAAATATTATTAACTATTTTATATTAATTAATAATTTAATATAATTATTAAAATGTTGATTATATTTAATTATAAGTTAAAATAATATTATATTTTTTGTTTTTAGGAGGTAAAATGTCAAAATTAAAACAAAATGATGTTAATATTGAGAATATTTACAAATTAGATGGAAGAGTTCCTATAACTAAAGCTTTTGCATTTGGCTTACAACATGTTTTTGCGATGTTTGTATCAAATCTTGCACCTATAATAATTGTTGCTACTGCTGTAAATTCTTCAAATCCAAAACTAAATTTAGACATGGCAATGTTAGTACAAAATGCTATGTTTATAGCAGGTCTTGGAACTTTAATTCAACTTTATCCTGTTTGGAAAATAGGCGCAAAATTACCAGTTGTAATGGGAATTAGTTTTACTTTTTTAGCATCTTTGTTGTATGTTTCATCTACATATAATTATTCTACAATGATAGGAGCTGTTATTGTTGGTGGTTGTATAGAAGGGTTACTTGGTCTTTGTGCAAAGTACTGGAGAAAGTTTATTTCTCCTATTGTTTCTGCATGTGTAGTAACTACGATTGGATTTTCGCTTCTATCAGTTGGAGCACAATCATTTGGTGGCGGAAATGGAGCAAAAGATTTTGGGTCTGCTCAAAATTTAATGATTGGAAGTATAACTTTAATTTCATCACTTTTATTTAATCTTTATGCTAAAGGTTTTTGGAAACAGTTATCTGTATTATTTGGGTTAATAGTTGGATATATATTTTCTGTTTCTTTAGGAGTTATTGATTTTTCTCCAATTTTAGAAAGCAAATTAATTTCAATACCACAATTTTTACCTTTTAAACCAGAGTTTAATCTAAATGCAATAATGGCACTTGTTGTTGTATATTTAGTTTCTGCAGCTGAAACAATTGGTGATACGACTGCTCTTTGTGTTGGTGGATTAAATAGAGATGTAAGCGAAAAAGAAATATCTGGTTCACTTGCATGCGATGGTTTTTTAAGTGCAGTATCCGGCCTTTTTGGTTGTATACCAATTACCTCATTCAGTCAAAATGTAGGTCTTATTACAATGACAAAAGTTGTAAATAGATTTACAATAATGTTTGGAGCGTTAACTTTGATAATAGCAGGGTTGTTTCCACCAATAGGTGCCTTTTTCTCTACATTACCTCAGCCTGTTTTAGGTGGTTGTACAATAATGATGTTTGGTTCAATTGTAATTAGTGGAATGAATATGATTGCTAGAGCAGGCTTTACAGAAAGAAATACAGTAATAGCATCTCTTTCAATGTCTATTGGAATAGGATTTACTTTAGTTCCTGAAATATATGGAATTTTTCCACCTATTTTAAGAGATGTTTTATCTGGGAATTCAGTTGCAAATGTATTTTTAATTTCTTTAGTTCTAAGTTTACTATATCCTAAAAAAGAAGAAGAAAAAATAACAGAGAAAGCTTAAGACAATAATTTTTAAACTTTAATAATTTATAAAAAATATACGCTATAAAATAGAAATACCTACATTAATGGTATTTATATTTTAAATTTTTATTTAATTTAAGATTTTAAAAATTTCTTTACATCTATATTTTTACTATTTTCTAATTCTTCTAGGCTTCCTTGTTCTATTATTAAACCATCTTTCATAAAAATCAGTCTATCTGCAATTTTTTTTGCAAAATCCATTTCGTGAGTTACAACAACTAATGTTTTATTTTCTCTTTTTAGTTTTTTTATAGATTCAAATACTTCATTTGTAAGGGTTGGATCAAGTGCACTTGTAGGCTCATCAAAAAAAATAATCTCAGAATCCATTACTACCGCTCGTCCAATTGAAACTCTTTGTTTTTGCCCACCAGATAATTTTGATACATCATAATCTGAATATTCTCTAAGTCCTAATTTATCAAGAGTTTCTTTAACTTTTTCGTTTGCTTCATTTTCATATAAATTAAGAACCTCTTTTAACCCTATTTTTAAATTGTCAAAAACGCTTAGATTATTAAATAAATTAAAATTTTGAAATACAAATCCATAATATTTATTTATTTTATTAAGAACTTTTTTTTCGTTATATTTTACATTTCCATTTTTTTCAGTCCAACACATGTATTCATTTTTATATTTTATAAATCCACTATCAATTTCTTCAAGATTCGTTGCAAGTCTTAATAAAGTGGATTTTCCTGAACCAGATGGCCCTATTATTACAAGTACTTCACCTTCTTTTACATCCAAATCTATGCCTTTTATTATTGTTCTTGAACCGAAAGATTTTTTTATATCTTTCATTTCTAAAAAGTTCATTCATACCTCTTTTCCAGTAATTCCATTATAAATGCTACTAAATAATTTGCTATATAATAAAAAACTGCAACTGCAACATATGGTATCATTGAAGATTCTCTCGCTGCCATTGCTTTTGCTACAGTAAATGTTTCGCTTACAGCAATTACCATTGCAAGAGATGTATCTTTTACAAGTGTAATTACTTCATTTGTAATTGATGGTAAAACAATTTTTAAAACTTGAGGAAAAATAATTTTTTTAAATGTTTTCCATTTTGATAATCCAATTATTTTTGCCGCATCATATTGCCCATTATCAATTGAAGAAAATCCTCCTCTAAATATTTCTGCAAAATATGCTGAATAATTTAAAGAAAAAGTTAATATTACAGCTAAAAATCTATCAGGACTTTTTAAATTAAATAAATAATATGGAGCAAAATATGTAAACATTAATTGAAGCATTAATGGTGTTCCCCTCATTACTGAAATAAAAACTGAAAATATTATTCTAATTACTCTGTTTTTTGATTTTTTTAAATAATAAACTACAATTCCAAGTGGAAGTGATATAAATAATGTAATAAAAAAAATTAAAATTGTATTTTTAAACCCTAAAAAAAGCTCTTTAAAGATCATTCACTTATATCCTTTCCAAACCAGTTTTTAGAAATTTCTTCTATTTTTCCATTTTCTTTTAATTCATCAAGACCTTTTTGAATTTTATCTCTTAGTTCATTATTTCCCTTTTTAAATCCTATAGCATATTCCTCATCACTTAAATTATCATCTAATACTTTAATTTTTTTCCCATTTTGAATGTTATATCTTACAAGTACTTCATCAATTAAAACTGCATCACATCCACCAGATTCCAAATCAGATAATGCTGTCATATAATCTGAAACTGAAATAACATTTCCTAATGAATTTTTAAAATCTTTTTTTTCTTCTGAATTTAATGTATTTTCACCTGTAGAATCACTTTGTACTTCTAGTGTTAGACCTTTAAGATCATCAAGTTTACTAATTTTAGAATTATCTTTTACTACAATTACTTGACTATTTTTCATGTACGGATCAGAGAATGTATAATTATTTTCTCTTCCTGTCATCGTAAAACCGTTCCAAATACAATTAATATTTCCACTTTCAAGTTCTGCATCTTTTGCATCCCAAGATATTGGAATTAATTCTAGTTTCATATTTAATTTTTTAGTAACTTCTTTTGCAAGGTCAATATCAAAGCCAACAAATTCACCTCCATCATCTTTAAAACCCATTGGAGGAAAAGCTTGATCGAAACCAAGTTTTAGAGTATCTTCTTCACCATTCTCTGTTATTGATTTTTTTTCAGAGCTACTTAATTGAATTTTTTCTTCTTTTTTACAAGCTGTAAAAAGAAAAATAACACTTAAACTTAAGATTAATAAAATTTTTTTCATAAAAAACTCCTTTTTGCTTTATATTGATAATACAATACCTTAATAAAGTGAAATAGCAAATTAAAAACAAAAGTTTTATTTCTTTTGTTTTTTTTCTTTATTCTTTTTTCTTAAAAGTTTAAAAAAATTCTGCACAATTTCTAAACTTTCTTCTTTAAATAATCCCATTTCAACTTCTGACTTCCAAAGCTGATCTTTATCATTTGTTAAATCTATATGAGAACCACATGCACCTCTTTTATAATCGGGTAATGCAATAACAACTCTATCAATTCTAGAATTTACAATTGCTCCTGCACACATCGAACATGGTTCCATAGTTACATACATCGTACAACCGTTTAATCTGAAATCTCCAATAAATTTACTTGCTTCATATATTGCTATGATTTCAGCGTGTTTAAGTGCAGATTTTCCTTTGACAGTATAATTATGTCCTCTTGCGATTATTTTATTTTTATAAACAATAACAGCACCAATTGGAACTTCTTCTTCGCTTGCAGCAAGCTTGGCTTCATTAAGTGCTTCTTTCATAAAAAATTCATCATTCATATTTTTTCCTGGTGTTCCGGAGAGGATTTGAACCTCCGACACCCGCCTTAGGAGGGCGGTGCTCTATCCAGCTGAGCTACCGAAACATTATCCGTTTATAACAAACGGCTAACCTGCAATAAAGCAGTCTAAAATTAAATTGCATACGTCAGAAAAAGCTCTTAAAACTCTAGAAAACTGTGAAGCCTCTTTTTCATCTTTTCCTGCAATAAGTTTTTCATCATAAGAATTACCATCTACTGTAATTTCAACATTACCAAGAACATCTCCTTTTTTTATCGGAAGCTTAATATTATTTGCAACATTCACTTTACTTACTGGTCTCTTATCTACTCCCACAACTAAATTCAAATTTTTCTTTGGATATAAATTAATATACCCAGCTTTTACTGAATTCATTTTTACATCTGTATATGGACTATTTTTATCAAGAACTAGTTGAGAATTAAAATATTTAGAAACATAATAAACCAAATCCAATGTTACCGATTCTCTTACTTCGTGAGAATCAGCACCCATAACAACACCTATTGTTCTAAATTCATCATCTTCATCAAGTTTAGACATATCAACTGTAGATGTAAAACAATATCCTGCTTCATCTGTTGTCCCAGTTTTTAAACCATCAAGTCCATCAAGTTGACCAAGTAGTGGTATTACTGTTTCTCTCCTTCCAATGCCTATATCAGAAAAATCAAGTTCAGTAAGTTTAGTTATTTTAAGAACTTCAGGATATTTCTTTATTACATATCTTGAAAGTTTAAATAGATCTTTTGCTGATGAAGTATTTTGATCTCCATCATCTGTCGTAATCCCAGATGCATTATAATATTTCTGTGTTTTAAGACCTAAATCTTTTGCTTTTTTGTTCATCAAATTTGCAAATTTTTTTTCATTTCCACCAACAACATAAGCAAGCTGTCGTGCACAGTCATTTCCACTTACAACCATCAGCCCTTCAAGAAGTTTTTTTACAGATATCTCCATCCCTTCCTCTAATCCAAGAGAAGAAAAACCTGGTGCATTTAATTCTGCAGATTTAGAGTTTACTTTAACTTTAGTTTCCATGGAAATATTTCCAGAATCTATATCTTCCATAGTTAAAAGATATGTCATAATTTTACTCATTGATGCAATTGGTCTTGGCTCATCTGAATTTTTTTCGTAAAGTATACTTTCATTATCAAAATCGCCAATTAAATAACTTTTAACCCTAGAATCATCTGCAACAATATCTGAATCAGCATTTACAATGCTTGGAAAAAGAAATAATAATAAAGCAAAAGAAATTAATTTAAAATTTCTCATTAATTGAACTCCTTAATGTATTTTACCTTATATTTATTAAATTGAAATCTATCTTAAAATACTATCTGTTTCTTTATATTGTTTTCTAAGTATCTTAATTATTTCTACATCTTCCTTTTTTAAGTAATTCAATTCTTCATGTTTATCAAGATATAAACCCATATTTCTAAATATTGAACAGCAATTGAAGATACCTTCATATAAATCAAATACTTCGCCACTAGAAAAACTTCTTAGAATAAAATCTTTTATTTCTTTAGTTACTGTATATTTTAAATGATCACCATCTTTTCCAGCAGATTTAGTGCCGTTGTATTTATCAATAATATACCAATTTGCCATTTTTATAAGTTCTTCTCTTGCATTTTGCAATTTAAAATTTGCTGTCATTAAATCTCTTTCTTTTATTGCATAGGAGCTTTCAAGTATATTTGAAAAAAATTCTCTTATACAGAATTCATATTCATATGGTTTTGGTAAATCAAATAATTTATAATTTTTTATTACAAAACTAGAATAATTTTCTTTATCTATTATAAAATTAATATCATTTGATAAATTTTTAAAAAATTCTTCTTTAAATTCATCTGAAATTATACTTACTTCAAGAAGATTGAATTCTTCAGAAAAAATTTTTATTTTAGTAAAATTTTGTTTCTTACCATACACTAAAAAATGATCCTTAGATCTATTAACGAGTACACTTTTTTCAATCAAATTTATTAAATCATTTTCAATTTGAAAAATTTTAGGATCATCTACAATTATATACACATAATTGAAATATGCCGATTTATTATCAGACTCAACCATAAATATAGATTTTATATAATCTTTTAAACCTAAATATTTTAATTTTTCAATTAATTTATTTTCCATTTGTATAACCTTCTACAAAAACTCTTAAAAGATCTGCCGTAAGTCCCCAAATTGTAGGATCAGTATCATAAAAATACATATTTTTAGATGCTTTTAAAAATTTATAGTCTCTTCCATTTTTTATTTTATTAAAAGGAAAATCATCAGGAGGAATCATCTCAATTTTACATTTATATACTTTAGGTGGATTTGACTTTAATTCGCTTATTTTATGAAAGATAAGATAAGAAACTTCTTCATTATATCTTAAATCATCTTTATCAATTTTTATTTTTCCATAAAAAGATTTCACAATTCTATTTGTGTTTTCCTCAAGCTTTGTTGCAGATTCTCCTAAAAGTTCAAATTGATCATCTTCTAATAAAAGTTCCTCTTTTAATTCTCTTATTGATGCTTCTTCAAAAGTTTCACCATTTTCTAAAGCCCCTCCAGGAAATGATACTTCCCCGGGCTGTGAAATTTCATCACTTCTTTTTTCAAATATAATATAATTTTCACCATTTATTTCAATAATTGGAATAAAAACTGAATATTTCTTTAAGTTTTTATATTCAATTTCCTGAAACAATTCTTTGTTTTTCATTTAACCACCTTATATAATAATACCAAAAAACGATTTTTACTGCAAGAAAATAAGCAAAGTCAAGAATTTTTTAGTAAGATTTGAAAAAAAATAAAATTGAATTATAATTTTTTAGAGGTGATAAAATGATAGAAGAATTTAAAAAATTTATTGCTAGAGGAAATGTAATAGATATGGCTATTGGTCTTGTAATAGGATCAGCTTTTACTGCTGTTGTAAATTCAATTGTTGATGGATTAATTATGCCAATTGTCGGAGCTTTAACAGCTGGTATTGACTTCTCTTCTATAAAAATAAGTTTGTTCGGAGTAGATTTATTAATAGGTTCTGTTATTACTGCAATTATATCTTTTTTAATTATTGCTTTGTGTATGTTTTCTGTTGTTAAAATTATGAATAAATTACATAAAGAAGAAGAAAAAAATGAAGAAGCCACAACTAAAATTTGTCCTTTCTGTAAATCTGAAATTGATATAAACGCAACAAGATGTCCTCATTGCACATCTGAACTTAATTAAAATTATTAAATCAAAAATCTGCTTAAAAGATATTTTTTGAATCTGAGTTCATATTAAAAATTTATTTGGAAAATCTTGATGTAGCAAAATTAATGTTATGAATTTTAAAACTCATAGCATTTTAATACATTTAAACTTTAATCTTTAATAAAATTATAGTTAGTTAGAATGAAACTTTAAATTTAATATTCAAAAAAAATATAAAAATAGAGCTTGTTAGAGATAAATCTTACAAGCTCTATTTTTATAAAGCATTTATTTTAGGTTTTATTATACTTATTCTATTAGCTTTAACTTTTTTAATGTATATCTATAGTACACACTCTTTCATCAAAAGATTCAATTTTGCCATTCTTATCAAGGTAAATTTTTCTAATCATTTATTTTTCATATTTGAACTTATTTCTATTCTATTTTTAAAGTACATTTATGTACTTCAATAATTTAAAAACTTATTGAAAAAGAAAAAAATAAAAATCGGCACAAACGTAAATGTCTTCATGCCGATTAAATTTCAATAAAAAGCCTAATAAAAAGTGCCAATGAGCTACTATTATTAAGCTAAATCTCAAGTTATAAAAATATTTCATTTAATTAGTCACCAAAATAAAGAAATGAAAATATAATTAAATTATTTTTAATATTAGAATTTAGTTTTAAAATTTTCATTTAGAAAAATTCAAAATTTCTTTATCAGTTTTTGTTAAAAATCTTTTTAAATAACATTTTCTTATAAAATTACTATCACTTTCATATATTATTGGATTTTTTGTATTTTTAATTCTCTCTTCATCCATAAAATAATCTTTAAGCTCTCCGTTCAAAGAATTAATTACTGCTTCTTTGCTTTGAGTTATATTATTAAATTTTTTATTTTGAATAAGTTGTATATCTTCTCCATAAATTAAATCTTTAATTGACAAAAATATTGGATAAACTCCTCCAAGGGTTGAATAATAAAATGTTCTTCCTTGTCTCATATTCATTTCAAAAACATAAATTTTTCCATCTAAAGGATTGATTTTAAAATCTAAATTAAAAACTCCACTATAGTTTAAAGATACTAAAATTTTTTTTGTTATTTCAAAAATTTCTTCTATATTACTATCTGATTGTGCTATATAATTTCCTATCCGCATACCTCTTTTATCAGAAAGTATATTTCTAGCTTGAGAAGAAGATATTGTTCCCTTTTCTGATCTATATCCATTTACAGAATATTCACTTCCGTCTAAGCCTGGTATGTATTGTTGAACCAATATATCACCATCAAAACCTGAATTAAAAATATTTGTTAATATTTTAGTTGCATCAGATTTATTTTTAGAATGGTACCCTTTTTGTTTACCAGTAAAGTCAAAGGAATTAAAATAATCATAGTCATCAGCTTTTAAAAATAATTCACCATCAATTTCTATAGATTTATAATTTTCTTTGGTTGCTTTAAAAGTTTTTGGTACTAAAACTTCTATTTCTTCCATTTTTTTGTAAAAATTTTTCTTTAATTTATATTTTTCAAATAATTTTTTATCAGCATATGGAATTTGAAGATCAAAATCTAAAAAATCTAAATTTTTAAATAAAATTTCAATATAACTTTCAGTTGGAGCAAATATTATAAAGTTTTTTGTTTTATGTTTATAGTCTTCATATACTTTATTAAGCACTGATTTAAAAATGAAATCATCACTTGAAAAATTTTCTTCAATATAGAAATCTGCAATTTGAGATTTATAAAATGGTATTAATTTTTTTGATCCACAAACCACTGATTTTAAATTGAATTTTTCATGAATACATCTTGCAACTGAATAGCTGTTAAAATCTGTACCTAAAATAATAGGTATAAAATCATACATAAATATTTACAATAGTCCTTTCGCTAAATTTTACTTTTGAATTTATCTATATCAATATACTTCTCCATTTTAGATACAACTATAGTACCCACTGCATCTCCTGTAACATTTATTGCTGTTCTTGACATATCAAGAATTCTGTCTACTCCCATTATCATTGCGATTCCTTCTGTAGGAAGTCCAACAGATGTTAATACCATCGTTAAAGTTATAAGCCCCACAGATGGTACTCCTGCAGTACCTACTGATGCTAGAGTAGCTGTAAAAATAACCATCATAAAATCTGAAAAAGATAATTCTATACCATAAGCATTTGCTATAAATACAACAGCAACCCCCTGCATAATTGCTGTTCCATCCATATTTATTGTCGCACCGAGTGGAATTGTAAATGATGATATTTTTTTGTCAACTCCCATTTTTTCTAGAGTTGTAATATTAATTGGTACTGTTGCATTACTTGAGGCTGTTGAAAAAGCAAATTCCATAACTGGTAAATATTTTTTCAAAAAATTGAATGGATTAATTTGCATAAATACAGCTAATACTAGCATATATACTAAAACAAGCTGTAATCCAAGTCCTCCAAGTACAGTTAAAATATAACTTAACATAGATAAGATTACATCCCATCCAAGAGTTGAAAAAGTTCTTGCCAAAAGACAAAATACACCAAATGGTGCGAACTTCATAACTCCAAGTGTCATGTTCATCATTATTTCGTTCATTTCAGAAACTATATTACCAATTGTTTCGGTTTTTTCTTCAATATTTGCAACTATAAGACCACAAATTGCTGCAAAAATAATTATTTGTATCATATCTCCATTAGCTAAAGCTGAAATTGGATTTGATGGAATCATATTAATAAAAGTATCTGCAATTGATACTTTTTCGGTATTTGTCTCAAATTTATTATCTCCTACAACTAAATTCATTCCAATACCTGGTTTTGTAATAGAAGCAAATGTTAATGCTATCGCAATTGCAAGTGCAGTTGTAAATAAATAGAAAACAACTATTTTTACTCCAACTTTTCCTAATGTTTTTGTATCTCCCATACTTCTTACTCCATCCATTATAGAGAAGAAAACAAGTGGAACAACTAACATTTGCATAGCTCTAATAAAACCTTGTCCAATAATATAGAATGCACCATTAATTATAATATCATTTTTTATTTTGTTATCAGGAATAAGATAATACATTATCATACCAACAATCGCTCCCAAAATGAGTCCTATAAATATTTTGGTTGTAGATGATATTTTTTTCTTTTCCATATTTTTCTCCTTTCAAAATCAATTTTTAATTTAATGATTTAAGTTAATAAAGTAAATTATTAAACGAAAAACATCAAATTAAAATATACTGTTAATAAACTATTTTTTTATTATTTTATTTATATATTCTTCAAGTGCACTTTGCCATGTTGAAAATTCATAAACACCAGTTATATCAAGTATAAAATTTTTTAGTGCTAAATGAACTTGCCTAAATTCTATGTTTTCTTTATCCTCAACTTCAACAACATCTGCTTTTATTTGCGAAAGTTCTAAAACTTTTTGAGCAAATTCTTTTCTTGAACATACTCCCTTACATGATGCATGATACAAACCATATTCAGATGTTTCAATTAACCTTAAAATAAATTTTGCAAGTTCAATTGCAGATGTAGGATTTGTAAATTGATTTTTTGGAACAACCACTTTCCCTGTATTTTTTGCTTCTTCTATTATTGATTCTACAAATTTGTTTTCGAGAGAATACATTCTTGATGTTCTTATAATAAAATATTTACGAGCAAAACTTTTTACAAATTCTTCGCCCATTTCTTTACTTTTACCATAAACAGTTACAGGATTTACTTTGTCATATTCTTTATAACTTTCAAAAGATTTTCCATCAAAAACTTCTTCTGTTGAAAGCTGAACAAGCTTAGCTCTTCCCCTATTTGATGCAATAGCAACATTTCTGGCTCCTATTCCGTTTACTCTAAAAGCTTCTATTGGATTTTCTTCACAAAATTTTCTATTTGATACGCTTGAACAATTTATGATTATTTCAGGACGATTTCTATCAACAAATTGATTTGTTGCAAATGAATTTGTTATGTCAACTTGATCTTTATCTGTAGCAAGTATTTCTATCTCGTATGGATTTAAAAATCTTTGAATTGTTTGTCCTAATCTACCATTTGAACCTGTAAGCCATACTTTCTTTTGATACATTTTTACCTCCTTACATTTTAAAAAACAATTTAAAAATATTAAATATCTACATTCATCCATTTTGGAATAAATTCTGTAAAATTGTCATAATTGTTTATAATTTTATCAATTTCATCTTCACCAAGTTCAGAATTTTTATTATTTCTGATTTTTACAAGTTGATCCAGAAGAAAACATGCTTCATAGAAACTCATAAGTCTAAAAAACTTTCTTGGAGGATTTTTTCCATTATTATATCCATCAACAACTGCTTTTGAAAAATGCGGACTTAAAATGGATAACGTGTTTATAGCAATAAAGTCACTTATCCCATCTCCATATTTTAATGTTTTTAAACCCCTTAAATTAATTTTATCTCCACTATAAACTCTAATATTTTTATAATTTAGATTTGTATATAATAAATTACTTGCTGTATTAACAAGAAGTCTTTTATTTTCTGAAATATGATCTAAAAGTAGATAATCTTTCACACCACTTTCTTTTATCATTCCATAATTAAATAAGAGCAAATTAAGACCTGTCAAAAATTGATTTTTCCAATCAACAATTTCTCCATCTATATTCAAATTATGAAGATCATAGAGAATTTTCCCAAATTTATATCCTAAATTGTAATTATCTTTCTTATCATGATTTAGTATATATTCTTTTAAATTTTCTTCTGGTCTGAAATCCAAAATTTTATATGAACAATTTAAGTCTGGCATTATTCCAAAATCATAAATCTTTAAAATATCTACATTTGATTTAATTAATGCCTCAGCAATTTTATTTTCAACTTCTATATATTTAAATAATTCAATCTCATATAATCCAATTACAAAAACATTTTTTTCTGTTTTAATTTTCCACTTGTTATCTGCTATTTGTTCTGTTTCAATGATATTTTTATTTTCAAAAAATTTTAGTCTACTAATTAAATCAAATGTATTTTCTAACATATTTTCCTCTATTTATTGTGTTTGAAAACAATTTTTTCTATTTCTTCTACATCTTCAATGTTCAAAAGTGAATCAGAGAACTCTTTTTCTTCTTCATAATTTGAATTTAAAATTGTATCTTTGACTTTAGAGATTTTCCCTGCCGCTCCTGAAAATTCGTCCAAACCAAGTCCTAATAATAATTTAGTTGCTTTAGTGTCAGATGCAAAAGATCCACACATTCCAGTCCATTTTCCTGCATCATGACTAACTTTTATTATATGTTTAATTGCTCTTAATACTGCAGGATTATAATTACTGTAAAGATAAGAAATATTTTCATTTCCTCTATCAACAGCAAGTAGATATTGTGTCAAATCATTTGTTCCTATTGAAAAGAAATCAACGTATTTAATAAATTGATCTGCCATAACAACTGAAGATGGAGTTTCAACCATAATTCCAACTTCTATATTTTTATCGTATGAAATATTTGCATCATCAAGTTCTTTTTTTATGTCTTCAATTATTTTTTTAGACTCTATTATTTCAGATACATTTATAACCATTGGAAACATTATTCTTACTTTTCCAAATGCCGATGCTCTAAGTATTGCTTTAAGTTGAGTTCTAAATATTCCTGGCTTTTTTAAACAAAATCTTATCGCTCTAAATCCTAAAAATGGATTATCTTCTTTTGGAAAATCAAAATATTTTAAATTTTTATCTCCACCTATATCTAAGGTTCTTATAATAAGAGGTTTTCCATCTAGTTTTAAAGCCGCCTGTTTATATACTTCAAATTGTTCTTCTTCAGTTGGAAAATGGCTATTTTCCATGTATAAAAATTCTGTCCTAAATAACCCTACTCCATCACAACCCGAATTTATTGCAATATCTAAATCTTCTAAATTTCCAATATTTGCTGAAACCTCTTTTTCACAACCATCAATAGTTTTAGCAACCTTATTTTTTATTTTTTCAAGTCTATCTTTTTCTTCTTTCTGTTCTTTTATAAGTGACCTATACTCTTCTTTTTCTTCTTCAGTCGGACTTACAATTACATTTCCAACATTTGCATCTATTATTACAAAATCTCCATCATTTACTTTTTCACTTATATTACTCATGCCTACAATTGCAGGAATACCCATAGTTTGAGCAATTATTGAAGTATGTGATGTTTTTGCACCTAAATCTGTAGCAAATCCTAAAACTTTTGTTTTGTCCATTGTAGATGTATCAGATGGGGTTAGTTCTTTTGAAACAATAATAACATCCTCTGGAAGATTTGATAAACTTGCAGGTTTAATTCCTTTAAGTTTATATAAAATTTGTTCTCCAATATCTTTATAGTCTGTCGCTCTCTCTTTTAAATATTCATCATCTAAAAGTTCTATTGTACTTACCATTTCATCTATTGTTGATTTTAAAGCCATCTGTGCATTATTTAATTCAGTAACTATTTTTGTTGTTATTGTATCATATAGGTACGGATCTGAAATTAACTCTTTATGAGCATTTGTAATTTCTTCTTCTTCTTTTGTTGAAAATGTTCTATTTTCCAACTCTTTTTTATAATCACTCATCGCTTTTTTTAATTTTTGCTGTTCAAACTCAACGTTTTCTGCAGAAATTAGCTCAGAGTCTACTGTAATTTCATTTTTTTTAAATAAATAAACATTTCCCATGGTTATACCATTTGATGCTATAATACCTTCGTACGTGGAAGACATTTTACCTCCTTATAAAAATAGGGATGCATATTTAAGCATCCCATAAAAATAGATAAAATTACTCAGATAAATTTCCAATAAAATTAACTAACTTGTCTAAAAATTCCTCTTCATTTTCACCTTCAACTATAAGGTTAATCTCAGTACCTTTAGAAATTCCAAGACTCATAACATTAAAGATGCTTTTTGCATTTGCTTCTTTACCGTCTTTAACTAATTTAACTTCTCCAGGATAATTTTTTACAAATTGTACAAGACTTGCAGCTGGTCTAGCATGAAGACCTGTTTCATTTGTTACTGTAACTTTTTTTTCTGCCATTGCATACCTCCCTTTTTGTACTATTTTATCATTTTATGATTTATCTTTCAAATTTTTGTTGTACTTTCTCTTTCTATTATTTGTGCCTTTAAAATATAATCTTTATTAAATTCTTCTTCTTTTCTTAACACTTTTATAAGAGTTCTAATTGCCACAGCCCCAAGATCATAAAAAGGAAGCTGTAAAGTAGTTAATTTTGGTCTAAAAACTTTTGCTATTCTAAAATCACCAAATCCTATTATTGAAATATCTTCTGGAACAGAAATATCGTTATCATAACAATATGTAATTAATCCAATGCATACTTCATCATTTATGCCTATAATAGCTGTAGTTTTATCTTCATCTATACTTTTTTTCACAACCTGACCAATTTTATATCCTGCTTCACTATCTATACCATCAACATCTATAAGTTTTTCTTTTGAACCAATTTCATCAATTGCTCTTTTATAACCAGCATATTTTTGATCACTTAAAACATTTTTCTTTTTTTCAATTGTTAAAGCTATATTTTCATGTCCTAAGTTGTTTAAATATTTAACCATATTATAAAATTCTTTTTCATAATCTATTCTTATAGTTGGTGTAGTCTTTGAACTGTAAAATTTATCTAAAAGTACAAAAGGTATCTTATATTCCTTTACTTTCACAATAATTTCAGCAGAAATATCTTCACTTATAATTACAATTCCTTCTACCTGCTTTGATGCAAGAAAATCAACTGCTCTTCTTTCAATCTCTTCATCACCATAAGTGCTTGAAAGTAAAATATCATACTTATACATTCTCCCAATTTCTTCAATCCCTCTAATTATTTGAGCCATGTATTCAATTCCCAAATCTTCAACTATAACCCCTATTAGATTGGATTTCCTCATTACTAAACTTCTTGCCAACTCATTTGGTTTGAAATCCAGCTTGTGAATTGCATCAAGTACTTTTCTTTTTGCCTCCGGACTTACAGGTTTTGAGTTATTCATAACTCGTGAAACCGTTGATATCGAAACTCCAGCAAGTTTTGCAACATCTTTTATTGTCGGTTGTGCCATAAACTCTCCTTATTTAAAAATAAAACCATCCTATAAAAGGATGGTGAAAATATAATTATTTTTTCATTACGTCTTTTATAATCTCAACAACATCCTTTGCCATATAAGCATAATCTACAATAGAATTCATCCCACTTTCTAAAGTGTCAGCGGTATCTACTGCAGTTTTTCCAAAATAATCAACTGTATCTTTTACATCGGAAGATATCGAAGAAACATTATCCATAGTATCATTCACTTTTGAAATAGCAAGCTTTACATTAGGATCTGCTACTACATCATTAACATTTGATATTAGCCTTTTTGCATCTTCTGCTATTGAAGGAGCTTTTGATACCACATCGTTAACTTTTGTATGATTTTCATCTATAAGCTTATTAAGTTTGCTAACAAATTTGGAAATATTTTTCAACAGCAAAATAAGAACGACTAATGCTACAATTGATAAAATAGTAATTATTGTTTGTCCTATAAGTTCTACATTTATTGTAATCACTTAAATATATCCTTTCATTACTTCTTTTCAGCTTCTTTTTTTACCTCTTTAGCACTTTCTTTTGCAACTTTTGCTGTTTCTTTTATGCCTTCTTTAGCTTTTTCAGCAACATTTGATGCTTTCTCTTTTTTAGACTCAGCTTCTTCTTTAACATCTTCAGCTTTTTCTTTTACATCTTCTTTTAAATTTTCTAGATTTTCTTTTAAAGGTTCAATCTTTGTAAAAGCTTTATCTTTAAAGTCATCATAAGTTTCTTTTGCATTTGATACAAATTCATCAGCTTTATCTCTTGCAACATCTGAAAAATCATTCGCTTTTTCTTTTAAATCTTTTATTGTTTCTTTTCCTGATTTTGGTGCAAGAAGTAATCCTGCAATTAAACCTGCTGTTGCTCCAATTGCTATTCCTTCAGCTCTTCTTCTGGAATCTCTTGTTTTTTGTTTCCAAATTTCAAATCTTATTTGTCTTTCTTTTTCTTTTGCTTTATTTTGTAAATAATCTGATATACTCATAACTTCTCCTTAATTTTT
>JALEKO010000016.1 GCA_022769085.1 Peptoniphilaceae bacterium | reverse complement strand
TGCAAACATTACAAGTGCAAATATAGGCAGACCTAAAATTCTATTTGTTACAATTTTATCTATTTTATCTGTTTTAGAAAGTTTTGGAGGTGCTTTTTTAAGAACAATATCTGAAATTTTTTCTAAAGCATCATATCTTTCTGTTGTTATAATAGATTCTGCAATGTCATCTTCTCTATTTTCAACATCTTCTCTAATTTTTGTTATTTCATCAATTTTTTTAGAACTTAAATTTATCTCTTTTAAAGCATCGCTATCATTTTCAAATGCTTTTATTGAAAAATATCTTTTAAGTGTAAAATCTTTTTCTGAAATTATATTTGATATACTATTTAAAAATTCTTCAGCTTCATCTGAAAATTTTAAAACTTTAGGATATTTCGGAGTCGATTTTAGCATATTTACAGCTTTATTAATCAATTTTTCAACTCCATTTTTTTTGGAAGCAACAATTTCTACAACGGGACAGCCCAATTCTTTTTCAAGTTTTTTCACATCGATTTTATCGCCTTTTTGGTTTAAAAGATCCATCATGTTTAAGGCTATTACTGTAGGTATATTAAGTTCTATTAGTTGGCTTGTAAGATATAAATTTCTTGTTAAATTTGTTGCATCAACTAAGTTTATAATCATATCTGGATGTTCTTCAACTAAATATTTTCTAGAAACCACCTCCTCCATAGTATAAGGTGAAAGGGAATAAATTCCAGGTAAATCTTCTATTTCAATATCATCATGTCCTTTTAAAATCCCCATTTTTTTATCTACAGTTACACCAGGCCAGTTTCCAACTCTTTGTTTTGAACCAGTAAGTGCATTAAAAAGGGTTGTTTTACCGCTATTTGGGTTTCCTGCTAAAGCAATCTTAAAGCTCATCTAAATCCTCCATAATTATATTCTTAGCATCTTCTTTTCTAAGAGTAAGCTCATATCCTCTTAAATTTACTTGTATAGGATCTCCTAAAGGTGCAACTTTTCTTATGTATATTTCAGTACCTTTTGTAATTCCCATATCCATTATTCTTCTTATTGTAGGTCCATCACCTTTTACTTTCTTTACTTTTGACTTATCTCCTTTTTTAAGATCTTTTAAAGTAACTGTCATAAATCCTCCCTGACATAAATTCTCTTTGCTAAATCTTTATTAAGAGCAATTCTTGATGAATCAACTTCTATTATGTAATTAGTTCCGTCGAATGAAAAAAGAGAAATTTTTTTTCCCTCAACGAATCCAATATTTGATAAATGCCTTCTTATATCATCTTTTCCCGATATTCTTTGTATAATTGCTGTTTGACCTATATTTAATATTGTTAAAGGCATCTTTTCTCCTTTCTGATATCAATAACTCTTATCAAATTATAGCATAAATAAAATGAAAGTCAATATCATAAAAAGTTAAATCATCTATTTTAAGCCATTTTTTAGTATAATATTTTTTGTAAGTTTTTTTTGAAATGAAATATTTATAAAAATAAAAATGATTATCAAGTGTATTTATTTAATTTTACAAATAAGTTATAATTATTTTGAGGTGAAATATGAAAATAATTATGCTTGGAACAGGTCATGCAATGACAACAAAATGTTTTAATACCTGTTTTCTTATTGAAGATAAAAACGAATACTTTTTAATCGATACTGGCGGAGGAAATCAAATTCTTTCAATTTTTGAAAATTTAGATATAGAAATTTCTAAAATAAAAAATATTTTTATAACTCATAAGCATCTTGACCATTTAAATGGAATATTTTGGATTATAAGAAAAATTCTTTCAAAATATAGAAATAAAAAAACGAATTATAAACTTAATATTTTTTCTCATAAAGATGTTTTAGATATAATAAATTACTTTTTAAATAGTATTTTTTCAAAAAAAGATTTAAGTGAAACTAAAAGATTAACTAATTTTATAGAGATAAAAGATAAAGACTCTATAAAGTGGAATGATAATGAATTTACATTTTTTGACATTAATGCATCAAAAGCAAAACAGTTTGGATTTGAACTTAAATTTTTAAATAAAAGGATAACATGTCTTGGCGATGAGCCTTTTAATGAATCTTCAATAAAATATGTGAAAAATTGTGATTATTTAATGTGTGAAGCATTTTGCACTGATGAAGAAAAAGATATTTTTAAACCACACGAAAAGCATCACTCAACTGTAAAAGATGTTTGTTTAAATTTAAAAGATATGAATGTGAAAAATTTAATATTATATCACTGTGATGATACAAATTTAAAAGATAGAAAAATTAAATTTTTAAATGAAGCAAAATCATATTTTTCTGGAAGAATTTTTGTACCTTATGATTTAGAAATAATTGAAATAAAATAACTCGAAAATGAGTTATTTTATTCTTCTAAGAACTGCATTAATTGCATAAAAACAAAAGTAATAACTAGATTTTAAAATTCCAAAATTCTCTATATTTCTATAAATATTCCATGTCCTTTTAAAAGCTTTTACTTTGTTATGAGATAGTGAATCATCACCTACTTTATAATATGTATAAACTTCGTCTATTCCATAAGCATAAGGTATTTTTTTTAAAATCATAAGCCGTGTTGCAAAATCCTGACCTCTTCTAACATTTGGCATATGAAATTTCCCTAATTTTTTTATATCTATTATTACTGTAGAACAACCTATCAAAGTATTTTTTAAAAGTCCGTTATAATCTATTTTTTCTACTGCGTGAGCTATTTTTTCATTTTTTCCATTTTTTACATATCTATATGATGTAAAAGAAAAATCAATATCATTTTTTTTCATAAATTCAATTTGATTTTGTAACTTTTCTCTTTTCCAAATATCATCACTATCTATAAAAGCTATAAATCTTCCTTTTGCATTATCAATTGCAGTATTTCTTGCAACGGCTGCTCCTGAATTTTTTTTAAGTTTAATGTACTTTATCCTTTCATCTTTTTTCATATACTCTTCTATAATTTCATCTGAACTTTCTGTTGAATAGTCATCTACTAAAATCATTTCAAAGTTTTTATAAGTTTGAGATAAAACAGAATCAATTGTTTTTGCTATATCTTTTTTTGCATTATAAACAGGTGTAATAACCGAAACTAAATCATTATTCATTTTAAAATCATACCTTTATTCTTAATTAAAAAGTCGGTATAAATTTATACCGACTGAAGTTTTTATATTTATTCTCCTGGATACATTGAACTTGAACCAGGATACATTTTTCCAAGCTCTTTAAGCATAAGCCCTATATCGCCAAAGCCTGAACTTTGTAGATTTTTATTTGCAATCGAAAATGCTTCATCAATATCAGAGTCTGAAATTTTGTCAACAGCTTCCTGACTAAATCCATAAAGATTTACCAAATCTTTTCTAAGGTCTGCATATTTGTTTGAACTTTCCTCAGATGCATCTTCACTTTCTTCTGCTTGATCTTCATAATTTAATACTTTATTTTTTCTTAAAATATTTAATCCTTCAGTTATATATCCGTCATATAAAAGCTCTGGATTCTTTTTATATGCACTATGCATAGCATCTTCTATTTGAAGGTCTGTTAATTCATCTACCTGTTCTTTTGGAGCACCTTTTGAAATGAACTCTGCTCTTTCATCGCTGAATTTGTCTGTAATCTCATCTTTTTTAGATTTTT
>JALEKO010000046.1 GCA_022769085.1 Peptoniphilaceae bacterium | reverse complement strand
TTTTAACTCTTTCTTCAGCCTGATTTACAACATCAGTAGGTCTATCTCCACCTATCCGAGAATATACTTTTATTTTTTCTCTTGCCTTTCCTCCTAATAATTGCCAAACTGGCACATTAAGAGCTTTTCCCTTTATATCCCAAAGTGCCATCTCAAATCCAGAAACAATTGTACCGTTAATTGGACCTCCTCTAAAAAATGATCTATGCATTTGTTGCCAAAGCTTTTCTATTTCAAAAGGATCTTGATCTATTAAAACTTTATTTCCAAGTTCATAAGCACCTGATACTACAGTTTCGGTTTTCGTACCCGAAATCATTTCTCCCCATCCATTTATTCCATCATCTGTAATTAATTTTACAAAAATCCGTCTTGGTTTAACTTCATAAATTTTTATTTTCTTTATCTTCACGATGTAATCTCCTATTCACTAATTTTTTTAAACTTATAATTTTTGTACCATTTTTCTGCAAAATAAAATATTATCACTAATATTAAAATAAGTATTGAAACAGAAATTAAAGGATTTCTTAAAAAAGTTTCATAGATTAAAAAACTAACCGTTAATGAAACAGAAGCAAATGAAGTTATTAATCCACCACCAAAATCCAAACCTGTATATACAGCAAAACTTGTAAGTTCAGGAGATGTAATTGTACCTGCGTATAAAATTGAAATTGTACATGCAAGGCCTATAATTAATGATCTAAATAAATTTCCTTTGGTTAAAGCAACTATTAAAGCGACTCTAAATGTAATTACAGCAAGATCTGCAAATGGCATAACTCTATTTCCTGGCAAAAATGCTGATGATATAACAGTTACAGGAATAAGAATAAGTGCTGTTGTAATTACTGTATTATCTCCTACAACAACTGCAGCATCAAGGCCTATTAAGAATTTTCTATTTTTGAATTTTCTCTTTGTAAATTCTGTAGCTGCATTTGAAATTGGCATTAAACCCTCTACAAATAGCGCTGTCATTTTAGGTATCAATACCATTACAGCAGCCATATGTATACCTAAATCTATTATTTTACTCAAACTGTATTTTGCTAATATTCCAACAATAACTCCTAAAATAAATCCCAACATTGTTGGCTGACCAAATACACCTAAATATTTATCGGCGTTTCTTACATTAATATCAATTTTATTTATTTTAGGTATTTTTTCTATAATCCAATTTAATGGATAAGCAATCACTGCAGATGATAAGAAAGACATTGTTGGAAGCGATACATTTGGTATTTGAAAGTACTTTTCAACAAAAGGACTTGTCCAATCTGCAAGTTTAAAGGTTATAATTGCCATTATCACAGCAGAAAATAAAGATAAAACTAATTTCCCTGTAACAAAATATAGAAGAGCACCTACAATTGCCATATGATGATAATTCCAAATATCAACATCTAAAGTATCTGTTAAATTCAATATAAGCATTACTATATTTGTAGCAAAAATAGTTACAATTATAAATGCAATAATCGGGGAAGCCCATGTGACCGATGCTATTGCTCCCCATCCAACATCAAGTATGTCAAGATTTAATCCAAAATTTTCAACCATTGCTTTAGATGCAGGACCTACATTTTCTGCAAGCATATCAACTACAAGCTTAATTCCTACAAACCCAATTGCAACTGTTATTCCCGATTTAAAAGCTTTGCTTAGTTTCATACCAAATATAAAACCTATAGCTGTAATTATTATAGGAAGCATTACATATGCTCCAGCATTTAATAGTTTATTAAAGATATCATATAGTATTTGCATTTTTCAATTCCTTTCTTTAATAAAATCAATTATTTTTTTCATTGTTTCTTCTTCATTTATCCCAGTTAATAAAGCCATTGCTCCTATTATTGGTTTATCTATCTCACTATTATATTTTCCAGTAGTAACTATTAAATCATAGTCATCTGACTTAAATGGTATTTCCATTAATTTGCATTGGTTTATATTTGCTTGTAAGTTTTGTTTATTAATTTCTTCTTTAATTTTTAATGCAACCATTGTAGAAGTTGCAACTCCGTTACCACAGGCAACTAATATATTTTTCATAAATATCTCCTATATATTTTCATTTAAAATATTTAAAATATCTTCCTTACTTTTAGATGAATAAAGATCTTTTAAAATATTTTGATTTTGTACTAATTTAAACAGTTTTTTTAAAAACTCAATATGATTATCTGGATTATCAATTGCAATCATCATAATAATAGATACTGGAACATATTCGTTTGGTTCATCCATTTTTTTAAATTTTATAGGTTTTTTTAGAGTTGCAATTGCTATCGATTTTTTTTTAACAAATTTATAATCACAATGAGGTATAGCAATATTAATTTTGCCAGTGAATAGTCCTGTCGGATATTCTATTTCCCTTGAAATGACTTCACTTATGTAATCTTCTAGCACCATATTTTTCTTAAACAATTGAGTAGATAAAATTTTTAGTGCTTCTTTATTATCAGTAACTTCTAAATCTTTAAATATTAGTTCTTTATCCAAATAGTATTCCATTTATAACTCCACATTCTCTATAAAATCATTAAGCGATAATTTTAAATTTACTTTATTCATAGTTTCAATATCATTTTTATTAAAAAGACCACTTCCTATCCCTAGATATTTACAATTATTATTTAAAAATTCTTTAGCATTTTCTAAATTAACACCACCAACCGCCATCAAATCTAAATCTCCAAAAGGAGCTTGAATGTCTTTAAAAAATTTTGGACCGACTGTTGTAGCTGGAAATATTTTTACTATATCTGCACCAAATTTAAACATTTCATAAACTTCTGATGGTGTCATCGCTGAAGGAACACATACAACTTTATTCACTTTACATATATCAATAATTTCTTTACTTAATTTTATTGGAGATAAAATAAAATCCACTTTCTGTTTTATACTTTGTAAAGCATCTTCCAATGTACATACACTTCCAGCACCTATGTTTAATTTTGGAAAATTATTTTTGATTTTTAAAATACTTTCAAATGCATTTGGAGAATTTAAAGTTATTTCTATGTTCCTAATAATTGAATCTGATAAAATTTCAGCAATACATTCTATTTGTTTGTAATTGTATCCTCTTAATATTACTGTAATTTTTGACATTAAATTTTTTTTCATATATATTCTCCTTTATTTTTAAATAGTTCTGATATATCTTTTGATGTTTTTGCTAAATTAAGTTTCTTTAAAAAATTTTTATTCCTGATTAGATTTATGAATTCAAATAATGCTTTTAAATGATTTTTATCTTCAGTCACCGCTAAAACGCATACATATTTAATAGGATCCAATTCAAAAGCATTATATTTTACTGGATTTTTTAGCCTAGCTAAAACAAAGCTTGTTTCCAATACATTATTTGAAATAGATGCATGTGGAAGTGCAAAACCTTTTTGAATAACAACATATGGTCCATAATTTACAATATTTTCAATCATATCATTTATATATTCTTTTTTTATTTTTTTCTTATTTACAAGATCATTTCCAACAATTTCTATGGATTCTTTCCAATTTTTTGCCACAACATCTATCAAAATATTTTCTTCCTTTAGAAAATAATCAATACCTTTTCCATTCTTTTCTTCTTTTTGTAATTTTTGTATAAATAGACTTGATTTATTTACAACATTTAATTTATTAAGTCTTTTATAGGCTTTATTTAATGTTTTTTCAAAAATATTTTTTTTATCTTCATCTGTCAAAATAGGAGATACTTTAATATAATCTTTAATATTTTCAGACAAGTTCACTGTAGATATCAAAACATCCGAATTTTTTAATCTGTTTTCACTTAGTTGTCTGCTTGATATAGATTCTATATTTTTA
>JALEKO010000019.1 GCA_022769085.1 Peptoniphilaceae bacterium | reverse complement strand
AAAAGAAAAGATATTCTTTCTCCAGATAGTTTAAAATATTTTGGATAATTTGTCTGTATTGGTATAAGACCGAATAGTTCTTTCTTACCTTTTTTTAAATGAGCTATAATATATAGCTTTTTATTTTCTAAAAAAGGAAATGGGTGGTTAAAGTCTATAATTTGTGGAGAAAGTATTGGACTTATATTTTCATAATATATTTTATCAATTTCAATCTTTTGATTTTGAGATAAATTTTCATATTTTAATATTTCTATTTTGTACTTTGAAAGCAAATTAAAAGTATCCATAAAGTATTTATCTCTCTTTTTATACATTTTAGGTAAAATTTTACAGATTTCATTAATTTGCTCTTTTGCTGACATATTAGTTTTATTTTCACGATATTCTTTTTTGAGTAATGTTAAATCATCTAAGCTTCCTACTCTAATCATGAAAAATTCATCTAAATTACTTGTAAATATTGATATAAATTTTAGTCTCTCAAGAAGAGGAACATTATTTTGATTTGATTCGTCTAAACATCTTTCGTTAAATTTAAGCCATGATATTTCTCTATTTTGCATATAGTCATTTATTTTCATGGTTTTTCTCCAATTTTGACACTAAAAATCCTTCTCTTACTCCATTTGAAGATACATATAATTTTTTTATATTAAAAAGTTTTGCAACTTCTAAAAAAATAACAAGTCCTGGAATTAAAGTGTGAATTCTGCTTGGCTTAATTTTAAAAATTGTAGAAATCATCTCCATGTCTTTATCTTCTATTCTGTTAATAATTGCTTCAAGATATACTATATCAATTGCTTCATCATTTTTAAATTCCCATATTTCTGAGCAAATACTTCCACAAGCTCTAAGTGTTCCTCCAACTCCGACTATTTCATCAAATTTATTTTCTTTATTAATATTTAAAGATTTTAATTTTTCTGAAATAAACTGTCTCATTTTTTTAATTTCTTTCTTTTTAGGTATTATTCCTTTTACAAATTGTGTATATAAAGAAAGTCCACCTTCATCAAGATTATATATTTTATCTGGTTTTCTATTTTTAAAAACTACAATTTCAGTGCTTCCTCCTCCTATGTCAATATTTATTCCTTCTGATTTAGGATAAATTAAATTTACTCCTAAAAATCCTAGTTTTGCTTCATCTTTGTCAGAAATAAGTTCTATGTTAATTCCAAAATCATTTTTTATATCAGAAAGTATAATATTTGAATTATGTACTTTTCTTAATGATGCTGTGGCAAAATAGTAAATTTTATCTAATTTAGAAATTGAAAATATTGATTTTGTTTCTTTAATTGCATTTCTTAAAACATTAATTCCTTTTGTAGATAGATTACCGTCAACTACGTAAGAGGCAAGTCCGGCTTGATATTTATTTGAAAATAAAACCGAAAAATCATCTTTTGATTTAACTTGGTAAACATTTAATCTTATTGTATTTGAACCTATATCAACTATTCCGTAATTCATATTAACTCCTAAATTTTTTAATCCTCCTAATTTTATTTTACATATTTTTTTGTAATTGTTAAATAAAAAGTTCAAAATTTGCTTGCAATAATTTTATTATTGTAGTAATATATATTTGTGATAAGGATTTCACAGAAATTCAATATTAAAAGAGACAAAGAGAAGTGTATAAATTACCTTCTCTATTTTTGTCTTTAATTATACGGGGGAATAATTTGAATAGAAGAAATATTTTTAATGAAATTGAACAAAATCCTAAGATAATAGCTATTAAAGATAATAGAGACCTTGACAAGGCTATTGAAAACGATATTAAAGTGGTTTTTGTACTTACGGGAGATATTACAAATATCCAAAATATTGTTTCAAAATTAAAAAGGGCTGGAAAATATGTAATAGTTCATGAAGACTTGATAGAAGGTCTGTCACATAGTTCTATTGCATCAGAATTTATACTAAAATACACTCAAGCAGATGGAATTATAACTACAAAACCTGCAAATGCTGAAAAAGCAAAACAAATTGGTCTTTTTACAGTTTTAAGGTTTTTTGTACTAGATTCATTATCTTTAGAAACTATAAAACAAACGATAAAATCAAGTAGTGCTGATCTTATCGAGATTTTACCTGGAGTGATACCAAAAGTAATTAAAAAACTTTCTTCAAGAACAAATATTCCTATTATTGCTGGAGGCCTTATAACAGAGAAAAAAGAGGTGATTGAGTCGCTAAATTCTGGGGCGATAGCAGTCTCTTCAAGTAATTATGATGTATGGGAAATGTAGGAGGTAAAAAATGGCAAAGTACATAATGGCATTAGATGCAGGAACAACGAGTAATAGATGTATTCTATTTGATAAAAAAGGTGAAATAATTTCTGTTGCTCAAAAAGAGTTTAGACAAATATTTCCTCATCCAGGTTGGGTTGAACATGATGCTACAGAAATATGGTCGACACAAATTGGAGTTGCAACAGAGGCAATGGCAAAAATTCATGCTAAAGCAGAAGATATTGCAGCAGTAGGTATAACAAATCAAAGAGAAACAACTATCATTTGGGATAAAAATACTGGTGAGCCAATTTATAATGCTATTGTATGGCAATGTAGAAGAACTGCAGAAATGGCTGAAAAATTAGTAGAAGATGGTTATAAAGAAATGTTCCAGAAAAAGACAGGGCTTGTAATTGATCCTTATTTTTCTGCAACAAAAATAAGATGGATATTAGATCATGTCGAAGGTGCACAAGAAAGAGCAGAAAATGGAGAACTTTTATTTGGAACTGTTGATACATGGTTAATTTGGAATTTAACTGGAAAGAAAGTTCATGTAACTGATTATTCAAATGCTTCAAGAACAATGCTTTTTAATATAAATACTCTTGAATGGGATAAAGATATACTTAAAATTTTAAATATTCCTGAAAAAATGCTTCCAGAAGTAAAACCTTCTTCATATGTGTATGGAAATACTGATCCAAGATATTTTGGAGGAGAAATACCTATTTCAGGAGCAGCTGGTGATCAACAATGTGCGTTGTTTGGTCAGACATGTTTTAAACCAGGTGAAGCAAAAAATACATATGGAACAGGCGCATTTTTATTGATGAATACTGGAGATAAACCTATATTTTCTGAAAAAGGTTTAGTTACAAGCATTGGTTGGGGGCTTGAAGAAGGAAAAGTTTCTTATGTTCTTGAAGGTTCTATATTTGTTGCAGGAAGTGCAATTCAGTGGCTTAGAGATGAACTTAGAATTGTAGATACAGCAGCTGATACAGAATATATGGCTACAAGAGTCAAAGATACTGATGGTTGTTATGTTGTTCCAGCTTTTACAGGTTTAGGAGCACCATATTGGGATGCATATGCAAGAGGAACAATTGTAGGACTAACAAGAGGTACAAATAAATATCACATAATTAGAGCCACACTTGAATCTTTAGGATATTTATCAAATGATGTATTAACAGCAATGGAAGAAGAATCTGGAATAAAATTAAAATCTCTTAAAGCAGATGGAGGAGCCAGTGCAAACAACTTTTTGATGCAATTTCAATCTGATATGACCCAAACTAAAGTTTTAAGGCCAAAAACTTTAGAAACAACTGCATTAGGAGCAGCATATTTTGCAGGTCTTGCAGTTGGTTATTGGAGTGATTTAGATGAAATAAAAGAAAATTGGATAATAGAAAGAGAATTTAATCCTCAAATAACCGTTGAAGAAAGAGATAGAAAAGACAGAAATTGGCAAAGAGCAGTTGATAGATCTTTTGGTTGGGCAAAATATTATGAAGAAAGTAAGGAAGAAGGTGAAAACAAATGAGAGATATATTTGTAGGAGAACTCGTAGGAACTTTTTTACTTATTTTATTTGGCTCATCAATATGTGCAAATGTAAACATGTCAAAATCAGGTATGCATGGAGCAGGACCTATTGTAATTACAATAGGTTGGGGTTTTGCAGTAATGGTTCCAGCTTTTTGCTTTGGAGCGATGAGTGGAGCATCTTTTAACCCAGCATTAACAATTGCTTTAGCTTTAAAAGGAGATGTTATGTGGAATACTGTTCCTATCTATATAATAGCTCAACTTTTAGGAGCAATTTTAGGTGCTTCATTAACTTGGGCACTCTTTAAAGATCATTTTGATGCTAAAGGAGAAAGCCCAGAAGCAATAAGAGGGTGTTTTTGCACAGCACCAACTATTCCAAATACATTAAGAAATCTATTATCAGAAATTGTTGGAACATTTGTACTTTGTTTTACGATATTTGCTATGAGTGCTGTTCCACAAGCCTCTGAAAGTGGAGTTGACAAATTATTTACATATTCAATAATTGTACTTATAGGTATGAGTTTTGGTGGACTTACAGGATATGCAATTAATCCTGCAAGAGATCTTGGACCTAGAATAGCATATACAATTTTACCTTTTAAAAATAAAACTGATTCAAATTGGGCATATGCATGGATACCTGTAGTAGGACCAATAATTGGAGCGATTATAGCCGTTGGATTATATTCAATTGTATTTTAAAATTTTATAAGTTATGAGAGAAATTGAGAACCTGTTATTTTTACAGGTTCTCTTTGTTTAAAAATAAGAAAGGATTATATATGTACGATGTAATTATAATTGGTTCGGGAGTAACTGGATCATCAATTGCAATGAATTTATCTAAAAAAAATGGAAAGTTTTTAGTTTTAGAAAAAAATGAAGATGTATGTACTGGAACATCAAAAGCAAATACAGCAATTATACATGCGGGATATGATGCAAAGCCAGGAACAATGAAAGCAAAAATGAATGTTGAAGGGTCTAAAATTTGCGAAGAATTATCAAAACAGATAGGTTTTCCATATAAAAGAATAGGTTCATTTGTTATGGCTGAAGATGAAGAAGGAAGAAATGAACTTAAAAAACTTTTGTCACAAGGAAAAGAAAATGGAGTGGAAGGATTAGAAATTCTTGAAAGAGAAGACATTCTAAAAATAGAACCAAATATTTCAGATGATGTGATTTGTGCACTTTTTGCAAAAACTGCAGCAATTGTAGATCCATTTTTAATGAATATAGCAATGGCAGAAGTTGCTTATACAAATTCAGTTGATTTTAAATTCAATCAAGAAGTAAAAAATATTTATAAAAAAGAAAATTTTTGGGTTATAGAAACTGAAAATAATGTTTACGAAACAAAAATTGTGGTAAATGCTGCTGGATTATATTCAGATGAATTGCATAACTTAATTTCTAATACAAAATATAAAATAAAACCAAGAAGAGGTCAATATTTTTTGCTAGATAAGGATACTTATGGTTTTGTAAAACATATAGTTTTTAATGTTCCTTCTCAAAAAGGTAAGGGTGTAGTTGTAACCCCTACAGCTGATGGCAATACTCTTATTGGACCTACAGCGGTATTTATTGATGATAAAGATAATAAAGAAACAACACAAGAAGAGTTTGATATAATATCATCTCAAGCAAAATTTACTATGAAAAATATCACATATGGTTCAGTAATCACATCATTTTCTGGAATAAGAGCTCATGAATTGGGAGATGATTTTATTTTAAAAGAAGAAAAAGATGGATTTTTTGATTGTGTTGGAATTGAATCTCCGGGATTATCATCTTCTCCTGCAATTGGAATATATATTTCTGATTTAATAAGTAAAAAATTAAAATTAACTGATAATAGTTCGTTCAATTCAAAAAGAGAACCAATTATAAAAACTTCAGAACTTTCAGAGGAAGAATTTAACGAATTAATCAAAAAAAATCCTAAATATGGTCAGATTGTCTGCAGATGTGAAAGGGTTAGTGAAGGAGAAATAATTGATGCTATTAGAAGACCTTTAGGAGCCACAACTTTAGATGGAATAAAAAGAAGAGTAAGGGCAACAGCGGGAAGATGTCAAGGTGGTTTTTGTACTTCAAGACTAATAAAAATTTTATCAAATGAACTGAATTTGAAAAAAGAAGATGTTAGAAAAAATAGTAGGGATTCTTATATATTAGTAGGAAAGGTTAAGTAACAATGAAAGAATATGATATAGTTATAATTGGAGGAGGTCCTGCCGGACTTGCCGCAGCAGTAAAAGCTTATGATTCTGGTTCTAAAAATATTTTAATTGTAGAAAGAGATATGGTTTTAGGTGGAATTTTAAATCAATGTATACATAATGGATTTGGTTTACATCGTTTTAAAGAAGAACTCACAGGACCTGAATATGCTTCAAGATTTATAAAAGAAGTTGAAGATAGAAATATCGATTATTTACTTCAGACAACTGTTGTAGATTTATCAAAAGAAAAAGAATTAACACTTATAAATGAAAAAAATGGTTTGTTTAAATTAAATCCAAAAGCAATTATACTTGCCATGGGTTGTAGAGAAAGACCTAGAGGAGCATTAAATATACCTGGAAGTAGACCTTCTGGAATCTTTTCTGCAGGAAGTGCACAAAGGTTAATCAATATTGATGGATATTTACCAGGGAAAAAAGTTGTTATTTTAGGATCAGGTGATATTGGATTAATAATGGCAAGGAGAATGACACTTGAAGGAGCAAAAGTACAATGTGTTGCAGAACTTATGCCATATTCAGGAGGACTTAAAAGAAATATAGTTCAATGTCTTAACGATTTTAATATTCCACTTTTTTATTCTACAACTGTATCTAAAATTGTAGGAAAAGAAAGAATAGAAGGAGTTTATTTAGCAAAAGTTGATGATAAGCGTAACGTGATTAAAGAAACTGAAAAATTTGTAGAATGCGATACACTACTATTATCCGTTGGATTAATACCAGAAAACGAACTTACAAGAGAGGCTGAAATTTTAATAGATCAAAAAACAAAAGGAGCTATTGTCGATGATAAACTTATGACAAATATAGAAGGAGTATTTGCATGTGGAAATGTACTTCATGTTCATGATTTAGTAGACTATGTTTCTGAAGAATCAGAGCTTGCAGGATTAAATGCAGCAAAATATGTACAGGGGAAAATTGATAAATCAGAAGATGAAATTAAAATAGATGCTGGGTTTGGAATAAATTATACATTACCTCAGAAATTAGCAATTAAAACATTAGAAGATGATATAACTGTAAGATTTAGAGTTAATAATATTTATCAATCTCCTAAAATAGGTCTTTATTTTGATGGTATAAAAATTTCATCAAGAAATAAAAAAGCTGTAGCTCCAGGAGAAATGGAAAAACTATTAATTAAAAAAGATGATGTTAAAAAATATAATCCTAAAAAAATAGAAATAGCTTTGGAGGTTTAAATGCAAACAAGAGAACTAACGTGTATAAATTGTCCATTGGGCTGTGGTTTAACAGTTACATTAAATGAAAAAAATGAACCAATAAAAGTTGAAGGAAATAGTTGTAAACTCGGAGAAATATATGGTAAAAAAGAGGTCACAGACCCAAGAAGAGTAGTTACTTCAACAATGAAGTTAGAAGGTGGAAGTTATCCAACAGTAAGTGTTAAAACGCTTGGAGATATTCCAAAAAATAAAATTTTTGATGTTATGAGAGAGATAAATTCACATTCTACAAAAGCTCCAGTGCATATAGGAGATGTTCTAATAGAAAATGTAGCTGGAACAAATGTTAATATAGTTGCAACATCAGAAAGAATTTAATATATAATTAAAAAAGACTTAAAAATAATTTTTGTATATTATTTATTGATAATATTGCATTGTTAATATATTTTAAGTCTTTTTTTATTTTAATAAAAATTTAAAAAGTATTAGTTGAATATTAAATTTAACTAGGTATAAATTTATTAAGATATATATCTAATAATTATTTTTATATAATTTTGTAATATATTACAATGGAGAATTGCAATGAAATTTTTAATAAGGGCATCGAAAACTAAAAAAAGAGATTGTTTTATTAATTTTTCTTCTGGGGAAGGTAATTGCAATATGGTATGTAATGATCATACTTTTTCATTTTGCTCAGAAGAAGGAGAAGAATCTGATTTTTATTGTGGTTTAAATAATTCTTCTTCATTAAAAAGAAATAGTTCAAAGAGTCTTATAGGTTGTAAGCCAAGAAGAGTAGGATATTTTCCTGAGTGAATAATTATGAAAAAATCAATTTATAATTTTATTTATGAATATAAAAATGAATATTTAATTTATAATTCATTTAGAAATTCTCTTGCTCTAATTAATAAAGACGAATATGAAAAATATACCAAATTAGATTTTTCTGATGATGAATTAAAAAATTTTTCTTTTGGAGGATTTCTTGTAGAAGATACTTTTAATGAATTACAAGAAGTTAAATACAATATGCTAAGTGATAGATATAGCAAGAGGTTTTTGGCTTTAACAATTGCTCCTACTATTGATTGTAACTTTAGATGTGTGTATTGCTATGAAAAACATCATGGCGTTAATACATATATGAGTGAAAAAACACAAGATAATGTAATAAACTTTATAAAAGAAGAAATTAAAAATCATGAAGGTTTATATGTAACATGGTATGGAGGTGAGCCACTTCTTGCAACAGATATTATTGATAGATTATCTAAAGAATTTATAAAAATTTCTGTTGAGAATAAAGTTGATTACAAATCATATATTGTTACAAATGGTTACTTATTGACTGAAAAAAATATAAAAAAATTAAATGATCGGAAAATTGATGGTATGCAAGTTACAATAGATGGAAATAGAGAAAGTCATGATAATAAACGTTTTTTAGAAAATAAAATGCCAACATATGATACTATTCTATCTAATTTAAAGAAAAATTACGATGGTTTAATTAATTTATCTCTTAGAATAAACTTAGATGAAAAAAATTTAGGTACAGAAAAAGAAGTTATAGATGAAATAAATAAATTTGATATGGATAAAAAAATAACACCATATATAGCTAAAGTAAGAAATGAAAATGATACTTATGATGATAACTTTTGTATAGAATCGTCAAAATTTGATAACTATGAATTGAATTTTTATAAAAAAAATGAAAATTCATTTGTAAAGCAACTTTATCCAAATATAATTTCAAATTTTTGTACTGCAGATAGCACGGAGTCATTTATATTTAATTACAATGGAGATGTTTATAAATGTTGGTCAGAAATAGGAGATGATAATAAGAAAATAGGAAGTCTTACTGAAAATGGAATAGAAAATATAAACTATAGTAATTATTTCAAATATGTTTTATATGATCCAACAGAAGATAGCGAATGTAAAAAATGTAAAATTCTTCCTATATGTATGGGTGGATGTCCTTTTATTAGGGAAGAAGAAGGAAGAGAATGTTCAAAATACAAAAATATAATTAAAGAAGTTATTTTTAAAACAGTAGATATTATGGAGGAGAAGATATGAAATATTTAATGGATCCAGAAAAATATACTACATTATCATGTAAAATATATGTTTGTGTTAATAAAACTTGTAATGGAAATTGTAGTAAAAATACCATTAATTTTTGTTCGTCAAAATGCAATAAAAAACCAAATACTTGTGTAACTTTAACTTATTGTAAACCTTCTGCAACAGGTTATAGCCCTACAAATGTGCATTAATATTAATAATAAGGGGAGACTATGTTTAAAATTTTAAGATATACTAAAAAATATATCATTAAGAATAAGCTAAAATTTACAATATATTTTTTATTTGGAATTTTTTCTTCATTTATGAATTTAATCTCCCCTAAAATAATCGGCAATTTTGTAGATTATTTATCTTTAGGTTTAAAAGAAGAAGTTATAAAATATATAATGATTTTTGTATCACTTAATTTATTAACCTTCATAGTTTCTTATATAACAGATAGACTTTATATTTATATACAAACAGATGCAGGATTTAATTTGAATAAAGATCTAAATAATCATATGCTTAATGTCAGTTTACTTGATAGTCAGAAATTTGAAAGCTCATATCTTACAAATAGAATTAATAATGATTCGAATTCTGTTATAATTTTCTCGATAAACGCAATTTTAAACATTTTAGATAATTTAATAATATTTGTTGGTGCATCTATTTTTTTAATAAAATTAAATAAGATTTTATTTTTATTTGTGATTATAATGTGTAGTCTATATGTTGTATTTTATTATTTCCTTAAAGAGAAAATATATAAAATTAATTATGATTTAATAGAAAGTAGATCCGAATTTTTTTCAAATATTTATAAACAGTTAGATAATATTAGATCTATAAAAATTCATTCATCATTCTCACAATCATTAAAAAAATTAGATAATGCTTTTAATTTGTTATTGAATCTAACATTAAAAAATCAAAAAGTTTCATATTTTTATACTTCATTAGATGTAATTCTATCACAGATAATGTATATATTTTTATTTATATATGGAGGTTTTTCTGTTATAGAAGGAAATTTAAGCATTGGTGAATTTGTAATGATAAGTTCTTTTTTAGGTAAAATGTTAGAATCTGTTCAATTTTATTTTTCATTTGCAAAAGAAATTAAAGAAACACAAGCTTCATTAAATAGAATTATTGAAATTGAAAATTTAGATGAAGAAGTTTTTGGAAATGTAAAACCAAAATCAATAAATAGAATAAATGTAGATTTTTCATTTTCTTATACTAAGAATTCAAAAAAAATTAATCTTAAAAAAGTTTTTAGTAAAGGTAAAATTTATTGGATTAAAGGTAAAAATGGTTCAGGAAAATCTACATTGCTTGATATTATTTCAGGTCTTTATATAAATGATTTTAAAGGCGAAATTTTTTTTGATACATTTAATTTAAAAAATATTGATTTAAATTTCCTTAGAAAAAATTTGATTTCTTTTGTAGAACAAAAAGCAAATTTAATATATGCAAATTCAATAAATAAGATTAATGAAAATACTGCACGTGAAATTGTTAATAACTTTGGACTTACTAATATTATGTCTATTGAAAAGGAGAATATAAATTTTTTAAAAAATTTAGATAATTTAAGTGGCGGAGAAAAACAAAAAGTTCAAATTGTAACAGAAATTTTAAAAAATAGCGATTTAATGCTATTTGATGAGCCTGAAAATAATTTAGACTTTAAATCAGGTTTATTTTTAGAAAATTTATTATTAAAATTAAAAAATAACAAAATAATTATTCTTGTTGGTCATAATGAAAATTTTAAAAATATATCTGATGATATTATAGATTTAAATTAATCCGCCCTTACTATAGGCGGATTAATTTAAATGAAGTCAATAGAAATTTGATTTTTCATTTTTTCTTTTTCGTTCATCTTTTCTTCATAACAACCTCTACACAATGGTTCATATTTATCTTCGCTTCCAATTTCAACCCTTTTTGTAGAATCTGTTTTTCTAAATGAAATCCAAGCATCTTCTCCACAATTTGCACAAATTGCATGATGTTTTTCTAAAACATCTGCAATTGGCATAAGTTCTTTCATTATTTCAAAAGGTTTTGCTTTATAATCTATATCAAGACCTGAAACAATAATTTTTATATTTTTTTTAATTAGTTTTTGAAAAAAATCTACTATTTCTTCTGGTTTATTTCTAAAAAATTGAATTTCATCTATTCCAATTACATCAACTTCATTTTTATTTAAATATTCTTTTATCTCGTTTATATCAGAAATGGCAATGGCTGGTATTTTTTTTTGATCATGTGTGACAATATTTGTATCATCATATCTATTATCAATTTTTGGCTTAAAAGCAACAACTTTATAATTTGCTACCTTCATTCTAAATAATTCTTTCCATAGAGAACTTGTTTTTCCAGAGAACATTGACCCTGTATGAACAATTAATTTTCCATTTTTTTTCATATATTTCCTTTCAAAAATTAGACATTAAATTTAAAATTTGTCACATCTCCGTCTTGCATTATGTACTCTTTACCTTCCTGCCTTAGAAGACCAAGCTCTTTAGCTTTTTGTAAAGATCCAACTTCTTCTAACTTGTCAAAATTAATAATTTCAGCTTTAATAAAGCCTCTTTGTATATCTGTATGAATTTTGCCTGCAGCTTCCAATGCTGTAGATCCTTTGTTTATTGTCCATGCTCTTGTTTCATCTTTACCAGTTGTTAAAAAACTTATAAGGTTTAAAGTTTTATATGAATCTTTTATTAGATCATCTAATCCAGAATTTTTTATTCCAAGCATTTCAAAAAATTCTTTTTTCTCAGTTTCATTTTCTAATTGAGAAATTTCAAGTTCTGCTTTTGCACTTACAACTGTAACATGAGATTTTTCTTTTTTTGCATATTCTTTAACTTTATTAACATTCTCGTTGTTATTTGCATCTGAAAGTTCATCTTCAGATACATTACATACGTAAATTATAGGTTTTGTGGTTAAAAATTGATATGCTTTAATTAATTTTTTTTCTTCTTCATTTAAATTCGCACTTGAGGCATTCTTTTCATTTTCAAGAACATTCTTTATTTTTTTTAAAACTTCAACTTCAACTCTTGCATTTTTATCGGCTCTTGCTACTTTTTCTCTTTTCGGTAATATTTTATCAACAAGTTCAAGGTCAGAATAAATTAATTCATAATTTATTGTTTCTATATCTCTAATTGGGTCAACAGATCCATCAACGTGTGTTATATTTTCATCTTCAAAACATCTTAATACTTCAACAATTGCATCAGTTTCCTTGATGTTTGATAAAAATTTATTTCCAAGTCCTTCACCTTTTCCAGCTCCTTTTACAAGACCAGCTATGTCAAAAAATTCTATAGTTGCAGGAACTGTTTTTTTAGATTCGTGCATTTTTGTAAGAATATTAAGTCTTTCATCTGGAACATTTACAAGTCCTATATTTGGTTCAATGGTACAAAATGGATAATTTGCTACTTCAGCTGAAGCTTTTGTTATAGCGTTAAATAATGTAGATTTTCCTACATTTGGTAATCCTACAATTCCTAATTTCATATTACTCACTTTCTTTTTATCTAAAATTACTAAAAAGTATTATAATGTTTGAGAGTGAAAAATCAATTTTTAATGAAATTTAAAAAAGGTATATTTTTAAATATAAGGAGTTTAAAATGGATATTAATTATAGAATATATAAATTAAGAGAATTGATGAAAAATAGGGGGATTGATGCATATATTGTACCAACATCTGATCCTCATCAGTCAGAATATATTGCTGACTATTATAAAACAAGAGAATATATTTCAGGTTTTACTGGTTCAGCTGGAACTGTTGTTATAACTAAAAATAAATCTGGTCTTTGGACAGACAGTAGATATTTTTTACAAGCAAATAAAGATCTTGCTAATACCGAGATAAAATTATACAATATGGGAGTTTCAGGAGTTGAATATTACGATGAGTTTTTAAAAAAAGAAGTAGGAGAGTTTGGGAAAATAGGGTTTGATGGAACATGTTTTTCTCTTCAGGATTATAGAAATTTATCTGAAAAATTAGGTTCAAGAATGTTAATTAGCGATATTGATTTTATAGGAAAGATTTGGGAAAAAAGACCTAAACTTCCAAAAAATAAAGTTTGGATTTATGATGAAAAATATGTAGGAGAAAGTACCTTATCAAAAATCGAAAAAATTAGAGAAAAGATGAATAGTAATAATTGTGACTATACTTTTATTGGATCTCCTGAAGATATATGCTATATTTTAAATATAAGAGGAGATGATATTGAATATAATCCAGTAGTATTAAGTTATATGTTAATTGGAAATGATAAAATATATTTATGTATTGATCAAGACAAACTTACTAAAGAAGTTGAAGATTATTTAAAAAAATTTAATATAACTGTTTCATCATACGATTATATTTTTAAACTTATAAAATCAATTCCTGGTAAAAGTAGAATTTACTTAGATCCTGAAAGAACTAATGTAAAAATATATAATTCAATTAATTCTAATGTAAGAATAACATTTGGAACGAATTTTTCAACAAATATGAAGTCTATAAAAAATGATATAGAAATTAAAAATGAAAAAATTGCATATATAAAAGATGCGGTTGCTCTTGTGAAATTCTTCAACTGGGTTGAGACAGGAGTATCTACTGGCGTTTTAACTGAATATATAGCTTCTGATAAATTACATGATATAAGAAAGAAAGATAAAGATTTTATAGAAGAATCTTTTGAAACAATTTCAGCATATGCAGATAATGCAGCTATAGTTCATTATTCTCCTTCAAAGGGAAATTCAAAAACTTTAAAAAACGAAGGGCTTTTTCTTGTAGATAGTGGAGCTCATTATATGCAAGGAACAACAGATATAA
>JALEKO010000018.1 GCA_022769085.1 Peptoniphilaceae bacterium | reverse complement strand
CTGAAATGGAATTACAAACCATTGTAGAAATGGGATTTGTAGATTATTTTCTAATTGTATGGGATTTTATTAGATTTTCAAGAGAAAACAATATTCCAGTAGGACCTGGAAGAGGCTCTGCAGCTGGAAGTATTGTAGCTTATTCTTTAAAAATAACAAATATTGATCCAATCAAATATCAGCTTATTTTTGAAAGATTTTTAAATCCACAAAGAGTTTCTATGCCAGATATAGATATTGATTTTGATTATGAAAGAAGAGATAAAGTTGTAGAATACGTAATAAAAACATATGGGAAAGACCACGTATCTCAAATTATTACATTTGGAAGGATGCAGGCTAGAAATTCTATAAGAGATGTTGGTAGAGTTTTAGATATCAATTTTTCAAAAGTAGATAAGATTGCTAAAATGATTCCACAAAGTATAGGAATTACAATAGAAAAAGCATTAGAAATAAATCCATCTCTTAAAAAATTCTATGAAGAAGATGATGAAATAAAAAAATTAATAAATTCTGCAATGTCTATAGAAGGTCTTCCAAGGCATACATCAATTCATGCAGCAGGAGTTCTTATTTCAAAAGATCCAATTACAGATATTGTCCCCCTTTCTAGAAGTAATGGAATTTTAGTTACTCAATTTAATATGATAGAAATTGAAGAGCTTGGATTACTTAAAATGGATTTTTTAGGATTAAGGACATTAACCGTAATTAATAAAACAATTCAAAAAATAAGTGAAAATAGAAAAATTAAAGTAAAAATTGATGAAGTAGATATAACTGATAAAAAAGTAATTGATTTATTCAATAAAGCAGAAACAATTGGAATCTTTCAATTTGAATCCATAGGTATGAGAAATTTTTTAAAAGAGCTTAAACCAACTGAGTTTGATGATTTAATAGCTGCAAATTCTTTATTTAGGCCAGGTCCTATGAATGAAATAAAGACATATATTGAAAATAAAAACAATACAAAAAAAATAAAATACATAGATCCAAAACTTAAGCCAATTCTTTCTGTAACATATGGAACAATAGTTTATCAAGAACAAGTTATGCAAATAGTACAGCAACTAGCTGGATTTTCACTTGGCGAAGCTGATAATCTAAGACGAGCCATGAGTAAAAAAAATATGAAACTAATGAAAGAATACAGAAGTTTATTTGTATTTGGAAATGAAACAGGTTCTGGTTCTAATTATATAAAAGGTTGTATAAACAACGGAGTTTCTGAAGAAAATGCAAATAAGATATATGATTTAATGATTGATTTTGCAAAATATGCCTTTAATAAATCACATTCTGTCGCATATTCATTTGTTGCATTTCAAACAGCATATTTAAAGTGTTATTTTCCTCAAGAATATATGTCAAGTTTAATATCATCAGTTACAGATGATACTTCAAAAATTTCATTATATATAAATGAGTCTAAAAGAATTGGAATTAAAATAATGCCTCCAAATATTAATGAAAGTAATTTTTCTTTTACTCCTTATAATAATGAAATCTTATTTGGATTATCAGGAATTAAGAATGTAGGAAATGAATTTATAAAACAAATACTTAACGAACGAGAAAAAGGTAAGTTTTCTTCATTTGACAATTTTATTACAAGAATAGTTAATAAAGGAAAAAATTATATTAATAAAAAAGCGATAGAAAGTCTAATCAAAGCAGGATGTTTTGACTGTTTAGGAATTTCAAGAGCTAAATTATTAACAATATACGAAGATATTTTTATATCTATAACAAATAATTCAAAGTTTAATGTATCGGGTCAATTAACTCTTACAGAAATGATAGATAAAGATTATAAAGAAAATAAATATGATATTAAAGATAATAATGAAAAAAATTATCCAAAAAATAATATTCTAAAAATGGAAAAAGAGGTATTGGGATTCTATGTTTCAGACCATCCACTTAGTATTTATAAGGAGTCACTTAAAGAATTTATAAATTTTAATTTAGATGTTAAAAATTTTAAAAATTATAATCAATTAGATAATAAAATAGTAACATGTGCTGGAATAATTTATTCAATAAAAGAAAAACTGACAAAAAATAATAGATTAATGGCTTTTTCGTATTTAGAAGATTTGTCAGGAAAAATTGAGGTTATAATTTTCCCTGAAGTATATGAAAAATTTTCAGATGTTATATTAGAAGATGAAATTTTATTGGTTAAAGGTACACTGAAATCTTCTGATACAGAGGTAAAATTAATTGCAGATGAACTAATTGAAATAAATAATTTAATTTCTGAAAAAACTTTATATTTAAGAATGAAATATGATAAATATAAAACAGTTAGAAATTTTTTAAATAAAAATCACGGTATAACACCAGTAGTTATTAATTTTTACGATAAAAATAAGAATGTAAGATTAAACAAAAATCTTTGGATAAAAGAAAATAAAACAGTATTAGAAAATTTAAAAAATATACTTGGTAAAGAAAATGTAGATTTAATATAAGGAGACGAAATGAATACAATAGGAATTTTAACAAGTGGTGGTGATGCACCAGGAATGAATTCTGCAATCAGAGCAATTGTAAGGACAGCTATAAATAATGATCTTAGAGTAAAGGGAATTAGAAATGGATACGACGGTTTGATGCATGGAGATATTTATGAAATGAATGTATCAAGCGTTGCAGATATCATTCAAAAAGGAGGCACAATTCTTGGAACAGCTCGTAGTTTAGAATTTAAAGAACCTGAAGGTCAAAAAAAAGGTGCTCAAATTTTAAAAGACTATGGGATTGACGGATTAATTGTTATAGGAGGAGATGGCTCTTTTAAAGGTGCTCTTGCATTAAGTAAACTTGGAATTAATACAATAGCAATTCCTGGTACAATTGATAATGACATGGGTTATACAGATTTCACAATAGGTTTTTTCACTGCAGTTGAAACAATTATAGATGCTATAGGAAAACTTAGAGATACTTCTTCTTCCCATGGAAGAGCAGCGATAATAGAGGTTATGGGAAGAAATTGTGGAGATCTTGCACTATATGCTGGTCTTGCAGGAGGTGCTGAAAGTATAATAGTACCTGAACATGAATTTTCTATGGATGATATTGTTTCTAAAGTACAGCATGGCGTAAAAAGAGGAAAACTTCACCATTTAATAACATTAGCAGAAGGAGTCGGAGATCCTTACGAAGTTGCAAAAGAAGTTAATTTGAAAACAGGAGTAGAAACAAGGGTTACAGTTCTTGGTCACGTTCAAAGAGGCGGGGCTCCAGCAGCACCTGATAGATTACTTGGTGCAACTATGGGTGCAAAAGCAGTTGAGCTTTTACTTGAAAATCAAAGTGGTATAGCAATTGGATTTTCTGATGGAAAATTAAAAAGTACTCCTATTAGTGAGGCTGTAAAATTAGGAAGGCATTTAAACGAATCATTATATAGATTAGCAAATAATTTATCAAATTAAGATTGGAGATACTATGTCAATTAAACATCCAAAAATTTTAAAAAACACAAAAATTGTATGTACAATTGGACCTGCTTCAGAAAGCAAAGAAATATTAGAACAGCTAATGAAAAGTGGTATGAATGTTTGTAGATTAAATTTTTCTCATGGATCTCATGAAGAGCATTTAAGAAAAATAAAGAACATAAAAGCAATTAGGCGAAAATTAAACTTGCCTGTTGCAATTATGTTAGATACAAAGGGACCTGAAATAAGATTAAAAACTTTTAAAAATGATGAAAAAATCAGATTAGAACCTAATCAAACTTTTACACTTACAACAAGAGATGTTATTGGTGATGACAGTATTGTTTCTGTTACATATGAGGGTCTTGCAAATGATGTTGAAGTTGGAAGTACTATATTAATAGATGATGGTTTGGTTTCGTTAAAAGTTAAAGAAATAATTGGAAATACAGATGTTATTTGTACAGTTCAAAATGAAGGAATTATTTCAAATAAGAAAGGTGTAAATTTACCAGGAACTAAATCAAATTTACCTGCGTTAACTGAAAAAGATATTGATGATATTAAATTTGGAATAGAAAATGGTATAGATTTAATTGCAGTCTCTTTTGTCAGGAAAAAAGAAGATATATATAATATTAGAAAAATTCTTGAAGAAAATGGAGGAGATTATATAAAGGTAATTGCCAAAATTGAAAATCAAGAAGGAGTTGATAATATTGATTCTATTATAAATTCATCTGATGGAATAATGGTTGCAAGAGGCGATTTAGGAGTTGAAATACAAACAGAGCTAATTCCAATTGTACAAAAAGAAATAATTAGAAAATGTAATGAAGCAAGAAAACCTGTAATTACAGCAACTCAAATGTTGGATTCTATGATTAGAACCCCTAGACCTACAAGGGCTGAAACAACAGATGTTGCAAATGCAATAATAGATGGTACAGATTGTGTAATGTTATCTGGAGAAACTGCTAGTGGAAATTATCCAATTCAAGCAGTAAATACAATGAGAAATATTTGTATAACAACAGAACTTTCTGCTGATTTTGCAAAAAGTATTGAAAAAAAGGGAATAGAAATGATTCCTTATAATACAACTACTTCAATTTCAAAATCAACATGCACGATAGCAAGCCAACTAAATGCTAAAGCTATTGTTGCTTGTACATCTTCTGGTGCTACAGCAAGATACATATCATCATTTAGACCTAAAACAAATATAATTGCATGTACCACTACAGATATAGTTGCTAGATCTCTTTCAATTTGTTGGGGAGTACACCCTATTTTAATAAAAAAAGCAACACACACAGATGAGCTTATAGACAGAGCAATTGTTGGATCTTTACAGGAAGGATATGTTACAGAAGGAGATTTAATTGTTTTAACTGCAGGTATTCCTTTAGGTATTAGTGGAACAAGTAACCTTATTAAGGTACATGTTATTGGTGATATATTAGGTCATGGAATAGGAATAGGAACGAAATCTATAGTAGGAAATGTATGTATAGGTTCTACATATGAAGAATTAAAAAATAAATTTAAAGACGGAGATATTATAGTAGCAAAGTATACTGATTCAGATCTTACGGAATTTCTTGAGAAAGCGAGTGGTATTGTAACAGAAACAGGTGGATTAACAAGTCATGCAGCTATTTCTGCAATACATTTTAATATTCCAGCAATATTAGGCTTTGAGAATGCAACAGAAGAATTAAAAGACAATGAAATAGTAACTTTAGATCCCCTTGGTGGAATAATTTATAAAGGAGAAGCAAAAGTTATATAGTTATGATACTTAAGAATATAAAAATAATTGATATTCTTGAAAATGGAAAAGGTGTAGGCAAAAGTAATTCAAATAAAACAGTATTTGTAGAAAATGCAATTTTTGGTGAAACTTTAAACTGTAAAGTTATTAATGAAAAAAAGAATTATATTGAAGCTGTAAAAATTGATACAATAAATTTAGGTACATCTTATAGAAAACCCCCATGTAATTATTTTAATTATTGTGGGGGTTGTTCGATAATGAATATTAATTATGAAGAACAAGTTAAATTAAAAAAAAATCTTATAATCTCTAATTTAAATAGAATTTCAAAAATAAGTTTAGATACAATTGATTTTGAAAAGAGCAGTGAATTTAATTATAGAAATAAAATTACTCTTAAAGTAAAAAATAAAAAAATAGGCTATTATAAAAGAAAATCTCATGATATTGTAGAAATAGATGGCTGTATTTTAGCAAACGATAATATAAATTCTAAATTTTATGAAATTAAAAATCTAATAATTAAAATAAATAATTTAAAAAATAATTATATCAATGAGGCAATAATAAGAACAAATTCAAATGAAATTATCTTGATTTTAAAAACAAATAAGATAGATTATGAATTAAATAAAAAATTTAAAAATAAAAAATACAATTTTAATTTTGTTATAAAAGATAAAACTAGATATGATATAATTTTTGGAAATAAATATTTAAAATATATAACAAATGATGGTACATTCATTGTTTCTTTAGATTCTTTTTATCAAGTTAATGACTACATAGCAGATAAATTATATCGTAATACATCAAAATTTATAGATACAAGTTTAACTGACTTATTTTGTGGAATAGGTATAAGTACAATTAGATTAGGAATTGGTTCAAAAGACAAAATAGGAGTTGAAATTTATTCAAATGCAGTTGAAGATGCAAAAATTAACTCAAAGATAAATAATTCAAACGCTCACTTTTATAGGATAGATAGTGAAAAAATAGATACAAAATATCTTGAAAATAGAATAATTTCAGTTGATCCACCAAGAAAAGGATTATCTGAAATTTTAGTAAAAAAAATCATTGAAAGATCTCCTGAAAGATTAATATATATTTCATGCAATCCATCAACTCTTGCAAGAGATCTAAAAAAATTTTTAGAAGTAGGATACAAATTAAAATTTATAAAAGGGTATGATATGTTTCCACAAACAATGGAAGTTGAGTGCGTAGTATTGTTGGTAAAAAAATAGAATAAATTATTAAATAGATGGCTTTTAGGATTTTGAAATAAATCTTAAAAGCCAATTTTTTATTTTAAAAATACATTTATGAAACATATCAATAGTAAAAATCATATTTATATATAGATAATATAGTTAATATTAAAATGTATTTTAATATTTAATATTAAATGATATAATAAAATAAAACTTTATATTGATTTTTAAAATTATAGTCAGTGGAGGAAATATTATGGACAAAATCAAGAGATATATTATAACTATAATTGCATGGATTCTAATTTTTCCAATCACAGGTATAGTCGGTTTATCATTTCTACTAAGCGGTGTTGTAGTAATGGTTGTTGGAGTTATTAATTTTATTTTAATGCACTTTGATATAGATTTTGGACTTGTAAATATTTTCAATTATAATTTTGGAAATTTTACTGAATTTATTATATCTTTAGGCATAGGTATTACGTTATTTATAATAGGAAATAAGCTTTGGAGGATTACAAAACAAATATATAATTGGTTGCAATCTTTAAAATTAAATCCAAATTTTACAAAAAGATAACTATAATAATATGAAAAATTTTCTCATCCATGGTTTAGGTCAAACTAATGATAGTTGGATATCTATAAAAAATAACTTAAATAAATTTTATCCTGAAATATTGTGCCCAAATTTATATAATCTAATGTCTGATGAAAACTATGTTTATAATAATTTATACGACGCATTTGATGAATATATTAATAAATTTGACGGAAAAGTTAATTTATGTGGATTATCGTTGGGAGGACTTCTTGCTTTAGAGTTTTCAAAAAAAAATCATTCTAAGATTAACAAATTGGTATTAATCGCAGTTCCATATAAAATTCCAAAATTTTTATTTACAGTACAAGCTTTTATATTTAAACTAATGCCAAAATCTACTTTTGAAAAAATTGGTCTTCCAAAGCATAAATTCATAAGTTTAGTTAATTCTATTAAAGATTTAAAAATAGATGAAAATTTAGAACAACCAAGCTGTAAAACGCTAATTCTTTGTGGTAAGAAAGATAGAATTAATATGAATAGTGCAAAAAAATTAAAGAGTAAAATAAAAACAAGTGAGCTTATAATTATTAAAGATTCTGGACATGAAGTGAATTTAGATAACCCTGAAGAGTTATCAAATATTCTTATTGAATTTTTAGATTAGCAAAAATTTAAGGAGTTGTCTTATAGAAGAAGTTAGAAACAAATAAAAATCATGCATTTATTCAAATGTAAAAATTAATGAAAAAAATGAAATATTTAAAAAGTTAAACCTTTGCAAAATAATATTTTTTGCAAAGGTTTTTTATTGAAAAATTATATAAAATCTATACGTTGTATGCACACAAAATCCATATCTGTAATTTATTATTTAATTATAGGAATTGGAGGTTTATATGTATGATAAATATAAGTAATTTAAAAGTTAAATATAAGGATAAGTTAGCTTTAAATATTGATGATAGAATTATTTTTGAAAATTCCGAAAAAATTGGAATTATTGGCTCAAATGGTGCGGGGAAATCCACTCTTATAAAGGCCATTTTAGGGCTTGTTAATTATGATGGGAATATTTCTACTGATATAGAAAAAGAAAAAATTGCTGTACATATGCAATTTAATTCTTATTCGCAAATAGTTAAAACTAGAGATGTTATGCAAATGGTTATAAATAACAAAATAGAAAATGATGAAAATTTGATGAGCTTGATTAAATTCTTTGATTTTAAAAAACTTTTAAATAAAACATATAAGCAGTTATCTGGTGGTGAAAAACAAAAGTTAACCTTAATTTTGGTTATGTGGCAAAATTCTCCACTCACAATTTTTGACGAAGTAACTACTGGACTTGATTTTGTAACTCGTCAAATGTTAATGGAAAAATTAGTTGATTATTATAAAGACAAATCTACCACTTTACTTTTAGTCAGTCACTACTATGAAGAACTGGAAAATATTTGCGATAAGCTTTTATATCTTGATAAAGGAGAAGTTTTATTTTTTGGAAATAAAAAAGAATTATTTAATAAGTATTGTGCAAAATCTGTAGTGCTTGTTGAAAAAAATCAACTAGCAGAAGAAATAATAGATGATAAAAATAGGCTTAAAGCTATGGATGATAAAATAGCAGTAGGTTTTGAAAATATAGAAGATGAAAAAAAATTAATAAATAAATTAGTAGAAAATAATCAAAACTTCCAAAGACTAAATGAATCAATTGAGCTTACAGTATTAAATGCTTTGGAACAAAGGAGAGAAAATAATGAATAAACATATATTAAAGTTTGAATTTAAATCTTTACTTAATAATTACTCTGTTTTATTTTTTGGACTTTTTTTTCCTATAATACTAACAAGTTTAATTACAATAGGAGTTACAAAAAATATTCCACTTGCTTATCTTAATGATGTAAAGTTGAGCATACTTTATAGAATTAATATTATAAGTCCAATTTCTATTTTTTTAATTGGTCTTGCATCTGTTTTTGCGAAAGATTTAGAAGAAGGAGTCTATGATAGGTTGGAGCTGTTTTCTATAAGTCATTTGAAGATGGCAAAATATAAATTTTTTGTTTACTTTTTATATTGGTTTGTATGTAATGCAATTTATTTTATAGTAATGCCAAATGTCTTAGATATAGATATAGAATTTATTTCTATTGTAAAACACACTTGTTTTATTGTCATACTTGCTACAACTATGTTTTTATTTTCTTATGGTCTATCCTTATTCACTAAAAATTATTCTATCGCCTTTGGAACAACTATGGTAATGTATTTTATGATTATAATTTTAAGTGGAATGATGGGGGTAGAAGTTGATGATTTGCCGAATTTTATAAATAAAATAGCAAAAATTTTACCTACAGCACACTTTTCATCACAAGACTACCTTAGTGAAATTTCAGCAAGCGGAAGGTTAAATTATTCATTTTTACAAAATTTGCTTGTATTTTTATTAATTGCATTAATATTTTTCTTAGCTAGTATTTATAAGTCAAAGAGGAAAAATTAGATAATATTATATAATATAAGTGGGAAGTGATTTTATGAAAAAAATTCTTTTTTTGGAAGATGAAGAAGAAATTAGAGAAATTTTATCTGAATATATGAAACTTGCAGATTTTTCTATTACAGAAACTGGAAATGGAAATGAGGCTATTGAAATTTTAAAAAAAGAAGAGTTTGATGCGGTTATTTTAGATATTATGGTCAATGGGGCAAGTGGTTTGGAAGTTTTAAAATTTATTAGAGAAAATAAAAAAATTTCTAATACAAATGTCATTATGCTAACAGCACTTGATGATCTAAATACTCAAATAAATGCTTTTGACCTATATTGTGATGATTATATAGTAAAACCTGTTCAACCTATACTTTTAATAAAAAAACTTGAAATGATTATGAAAAGAAGAAATACAAATAAGAAAGTTAGTAACAAAGGATTATATTTGGATGAAGATGGTTTTAGAGTTTTATACGATGGAGTTGATTTAAAATTAACCGTAACAGAATTTCAAATAATTTCTTTACTTATGAGAAATCCAAATAAAGTATTTTCTAGGGAAAATATTATTAGTTCACTTTATAATATAGATTTTTATGGTTCATCCAGAAGTATTGATTCACATATAAAAAATTTGAGAAAAAAATTACCAAAAAATTTTATTAAAACAGTCATAGGAGCAGGTTATAAATTTAATGAAGAGATATAATTTAAATATTTTACAAAAAAATTTTTTATATAATTTAATATTAACTCTTTTAATTTGTATGATAATTTTTTCCTATATGATTTTTTATATGCCAAATGTTTACATGGAAAAAAAGATAGAATCTTATGAAAAAGATGCTATTGAAGTTCATAATTTTTTTGTAGAAAACAAAAGTTATAGAAAAAAAGATAAAATAATGAATATGAGTATGTATTCTTACTATGTAGCTAATGGAGAAAATACAATAGAGCTTTCAGGTCAAAAATTTAATTCATCTATTACAGTGAAAGATAAAAATCTCATAAGATTTTTAAGGTATCTGGAAAAAGATAACTTTGAAAAATTTGATTGGGAAGAGTTTAAAAAATTAGTAAATCCTATAGGAGACAATTTAAAAAAAGAATTCAAAAAATTATTTGAAATAAATAATATAAAGAAAATAAAAATAAACTCTACTAATAAGCTAACAGTAAAAAAAATTGATGGTATATTTTTGTTAAATCTTAAAACAAGCACAGATGAATCTGTAGCAGCAAACTTGGTATTAGTTTCTAAAGATGATA
>JALEKO010000010.1 GCA_022769085.1 Peptoniphilaceae bacterium | reverse complement strand
GTGCCAAAGATGAAATTTGAAATAGAAAAAAATAATGAAAAAGCATCTATGTTTCCATATGGTTATGCAAAGACATCTTCTCAACTTGATGAGGCTATAAAAGGTCTTAACAAAGTTATGGAAAAGTTACTTAAACTGGCGCAGATTGAAAAAGCTACTCAACTTCTTGCCGATGAAATAGAAAAAACAAGAAGAAGAGTAAATGCACTTGAGTATAGAACAATTCCTGATTATGAAGATACAATAAAATATATAAGATCAAAACTTGAAGAGGATGAAAGAGCAACTCTTACAAGACTTATGAAAGTAAAAGATATAATTATTAAAGATACAAACAATTAGAAAAAAAGGCTGTTGAAATATCACATTTTATATAGTAGTGTATAAGAAGAAAACAACAGCCTTTTGGCTTAAAAAAGGAGAGAGTATGGAAGAATCTGGACCTGGGAGTTATATTATACAAATTATTTTTGTTATATTTTTATTATTTTTAAATTCATTTTTAACTGCAATCCAAATGGGATTTACATCTTTAGATAGTGAAAAATTAAAAATTAAAGTTGAAGATGGCGATGACGTAGCCGAAAGAATACTTAAAATTTCAAAAAAACAAGCTAAATTTGTTAGCATGTGTGAACTTTTAAAATTATTTTTAGAACTTACAACTATAGTATATTCAATAAATAAATTTAAAATTTATTATGTTTTAAAAAAATTTCCACTTGAGATGTTTACATTTTTTAGAATTGCATTTATCATTCTTTTAGTTCTTGTATACATAATATTCTGTGATAATTTACCTAAAAGATTTGCAATAGGCCATTCATACAACATAGCAAAAAAATTTTTGGGACTTGTTAATTTACTTATGTGGGTGAGTTCTCCATTTTTGTGGATTATCGAAAAATCAACTGCATTAATTTCAAAAATTTTTGGTATAGAAACTAAAAAAACGCAAAGACAAGTTACAGTTGAAGAAATATCTTCAATGGTACAGATTGGTGAAAATCAGGGAGTTATAAAACCTCTTGAAAGTCAAATGATAAATTCTGTAATAGGGCTTGAAGAAAAACTTTCTGAAGAAATAATGACAGCAAGACCTGAAGTTTTTATGATAGATATAAATGCTCAAAAAGAAGAATATTTGGATGAACTTTTAGAAAAGAAAAATTCCAGAATACCAGTATATGATGAAGAAATAGATAATATAATAGGAATTCTTTATTTAAAAGATTACTTAATAGAGGCAAGTAAAATTGGATTTGAAAATGTAAATATAAAAAAATTAATAAAACCAGGTTACTTTGTTCCTGAAAGAATTGAAGTAAATAAATTATTTACAGAAATGCAGCTTAACAATACACATATAGCACTTTTAATTGATGAATATGGGGGTTTCTCTGGAATAGTAACGATGGAGGACCTTATAGAAGAAATAGTTGGAAATCTTGATGATAAATATGATGCAGATATTCCTGAATTTAGAAAAATAAAAAAAGGCGAATATGTTGTTCAAGGTTTTATTTCTATAAAAGATTTAAATAATAAAATAAACATAAATATAGATGAAAATTTAGAAGACTACGATACACTTGCGGGATTTATGATTTATAAGCTTGGATATGTTCCTGATGATAAATCAAATTCACAAATTATTTATAATGGATATAGGCTTAAAATATTAAAAATAGAAGAGACAAGAATTAAAACAATTGAGATAAAAAAAGTCGGTGATGAGGTTTAGTTCATGAGTTATATAATATTTTTAATACTAATTTTTTCACTGATATTTTTTATAAATAAAAAGAAAAATGATAAGTAGTTTTTAAAATTTAAAACAAAAAAAGAGATGTAATTGATAACATCTCTTTTTTGTGATTATTTATATTATTCGTTAATTACTCTTGTATAAGCATAAGGATTTCTGTCGCTATTTGTAGCAACTATTCCATTATTTTCATCCATAGCTTCAACTGTTCCACCATTTCCATCGGAAAGAGCAACATGATAAATGTTATTTTCTGAACCGTAGAAAATTAAATCCCCTGCTTGAACATTATCTGAAGATACAGAATTATTTTTAGTTGCATTATATTGCATTTGAGCATTGTGTGGTAAATCATATCCAAAATTTTCATAAACTTTTGAAGTAAATCCTGAACAGTCAGCACCATTATTTAAATCATCTCCACCCCAAACATAAGGGTTTCCTACAAATTGCTTTGCATAATTTACAACATCTTCTCCTGTTGCAGTTGAAGATTCATTTACCTGTTCTTCTTCTGGTTCAACATATGTATCTTCTGAAGAAGATGAAGATGTGTCATCATTTATAATTTCATCTACATCGGCAATTTTTTCGTAATCTTCATTTGAATTTTCGGTATTTGTATTTTCAACATTAGAAACTTCGTCGGTAGTTTCAGGTGTATTGTCTGAAACATTAGTATTTTCTACATTTTCTTCAGTGGAATTAACTGGTGTATAATTTTCACTATTGTCAGTTGAAGTTTCTTCTATATTTTCTTCAGTATTTTCATCTACAGTGCTAATTACATCTTCATTTGTATTTGAAACATCTGTAGTTGAAAAGTTATTTTCACTTTCGTTCGTTTCTGGTAAAGATGTTTCAGTATTTTCATTTTCTAAAGTTTCATTGTAGTTTACTTCAGAGTTTGTGTTTTCTGTAGCTGAAACTTTTTCTTCATCAGCACTTCTATCTTCAGAATTATCTGAAGATGTATTTTCTATTGTAACTTCTGGTAAATCTTCGTTAGTTTCAACATTTTCTGTAGTATCAACAACATCTACAAGATTTATTTCTTTTTCATCTAGTGCTTCAATTTTTTCTTCTTTTTCTACTACAGCTTCTTCATTATTTGTTGCAGTTTGGTTTGAAGAATATACAGGAGCATTAAAGTTATATGTGTAATTTGAAGTAAATTCTCTACTATAATCTTCTGTATATCCGTATTTTGAAATATCGATAAGAGGGAAGAATACATAACCTTCTTCGTCTTTAACTTTAACCTTTACATATCCTTTATCTTCTGGTTTATATTCAATAAAGTCTACGACGTCTCCTTCATCTAAAACATCAAGAATTTCTGAAGAAGTATTTGGTTCTTTTCTAAAGTTTGCAGGTTTTTTTATTTCTGCAGGTTTTTTTATTTCTTCTTTAACCTCTGTTTTATTATCTAATTTAGTAGAATCTTTAGCATCATTATCTTGTGCAAGTGAATTAAGACTTGTTATAGATAATGCAGTAGGAACTGCAAGAAGAGATGCTAATGTATATTTTATAAATTTTTTCAAAATTTTCCTCCGAATTTAAATTTAATCTTTTTGTTAATATGGTTACAAAGATGTAACAATTTCATGATTAGATAATATATCGATTTTGTGTAGAAATTATGTAGATATTATAAAAAATTATTCTTTTACAGAGTTGTATTCTTTATATAGTATTTTTGAAAAATCCACAAGCTCTTTAGAATAGTCGTTTCTTAAAAAATTTTCGTCAAGATCACTTATTCTTACTCTATCAAGCCCGTCGCAGTCTTTAAACATTTTTGCAAGATAAATTGCTCTTTTCTTATTTTCTATATTGTAACTTTCAATTACTTTTTCCATTGAAGAATCTTCAAGAGAATGAGCAGTTACGGTTGCTTTTAAAATTTCTAAATCTTCACCTGAAAGTTTAGTGTAAATTGCTATCTTTTCAGAAGCTCTCTTTCCGTGAGATAGGTCGTATCTGTCATTTACTCTTCCTATATCGTGATAGCTTGATGCATTCATAAGAATATCGCTATCTTTTTTGTTTAGGTTATAATGTTCTGATAGCATCATTGCAAATAGCATAACCCTTTCAATATGCCCCTGACCATGTATAAAACTTTTAAATAAAATTTCTGTATTTAAATTTGAGTAATATTCTTTTAATTTATCAAAATAAACTGTTTTTTTAAAAGTTACAAAATGTTTTTCATTTGTTACTTCGTTTTCACCATTTATAATTTTTAATATTATCATAAAAACCTCTCATATTTAAATTATATCATTTTTTTAAAATAGATTTAAATAAGAAATAATATTTTTACATTTAATTTTTAAAAAATTGGTAATTTTCAAATCTTATGTTATTTTATTTGACAAATAAAAATAGGGGTGTATCATAAATCTAACATAAAACCGATGACGTAGAAAAGTACCTTGTCAGAAGTACGAACAGCGAGAAGCATAAGAGTGAGAGGCTTTGCGATTAGTATGGCAAAAGAAAAGAACTACTGAGGTCTGATAGAGAAAAAAGTATCTTTCAGCGCGTATTCCGGCGATATTGGTAAGAGTTGGTGTTGGAGTAGTGTCCAAAGCTGATTAGAGTGGTACCACGGGTAGAAAATTTAACTCGTCTCTTGTATAGAGACGAGTTTTTTTAATTTTAAGATTTTAATTTATAAGGAGAAAAAAATGAAAAAATTATTGAGTATTGTAATGATGATGTCTATGATTTTAACTGCATGTTCTACAGGAAAAGTCAATGAGGAAAGTTCAAATGTAAAAAATTCAAACGTAAAATCTGATGCAGTATCAGTTTCACAACAAGATGATTCACTTCAAAAAATTATTGATAAAGGAACAATAAAAGTTGGTTTATCTGCAGATTATCCGCCTTACGAATTCATGGCAAATGTAGATGGAAAACCTCAAATATCAGGAAGTGATATAACAATGGCAGAGTATATTGCAGATGAAATAGGAGTAAAAGTTGAATATCAAGATATGGATTTTAAAAACCTTATTGGTTCTCTTTCGAGTGGTCAGATTGATTTAGTAATTTCAGGTCTTTCACCTACACCAGAAAGAGAAAAAGCCATAAATCTTTCAGATTTATATTTCCAAAGTTTTTCATCAGCTGTAACTTTAGATTCAGGAACAATTTCATCTGAAAATGACCTTGAAGGAAAAAATATAGCAGTTCAGATGGGTTCTATACAGGAAGAATATGCAAATACAATAAAGAATGCAAATGTAGTTTCTCTTTCTACAACTACAGATTGTTTAAACCAACTAAAGGCAAAAAAAGTTGACGCCATGATTTTAGGCGGGGTAGTTGCCGAAAACTATGTTAAAAATGTTGATGGTTTAAAACTTGCTGTTGAAATTTCAGATCAAGAAGAAGGACTTTGTATAGGAATTAAAAAAGGAAATGATTCATTGACAGAAAAAATTAATAATATAATAAAGAAGATAAAGGAAGAAAAATTATATGATAAATGGCTTGTCGATGCAAATGAACTTGCAGAAGAGTCTACAGTTGATTAAAGTTTATTAAGTTTATTAAAAAGGATTAGTTAATGTTTGACATAATTATAAATTATCGGCAGTTTTATCTTTCAGGAATTGGAATAACAATTCTACTTTCAGCATTATCGCTTTTAATAGGTTCAGTTTTAGGAATACTTCTTGCGATAATGAAACTGTCTAAAAGTAAAATTTTAAATTTAATATCTCTATGTTATATTGAACTTTTAAGAGGAACTCCACTTTTTGTACAGCTTTCATTAGTATATATAGGAATTCCAATAGTTACAGGAATTTCAATATCACCTTTTATTGGAGGACTTATTGCAGTAGGCTTAAATTCTGCGGCATATGTTGCTGAAATAATAAGATCAGGAATTCAGTCGGTTGATAAAGGACAAAGCGAAGCTGCTTTAAGCCTTGGGTTAAATCAAAAGCAGGTTATGAAAAAAATCATTCTTCCTCAAGCACTTAAAACAATACTTCCAGCACTTGGAAATGAATTTGTATCCCTTACAAAAGAAACATCAATAGTTGCAACCATAGGTCTTTCAGATTTATATTATGCAGCTCTTAAAATAAATGCAACAACATACATGTATTCACCATTTGTAATTGCTGCAATATTATATTTCTTAATAACATTTACTCTATCAAGAGTACTTGGCAAAATAGAAAGGAAACTTAGCTATGAATGATTTACTTGTTAAAATAGAAGGACTTCATAAAGAGTTTGATGGAAAAGAAGTACTCAAAAATATTAATCTTGATATATATAAAGGTGAAGTTATAAGTCTTATAGGACCTTCTGGAAGCGGAAAATCCACACTTTTACGTTCAATTAATTTTTTGGAGAAACCTACAAAGGGAAATATATATTTTAAAGGAGAAAAACTTATTGATGATGATAAATCTCTTGCAAAAATAAGAACAAAAATGGGAATGGTTTTTCAAAATTTCAATTTGTTTCCTCATAAGACAGTACTTGAAAATATTACAATGGCACCTGTTCTTACAAATTTAATGACACAAGAAGAGGCAGAAAAAAAAGCAAAAGAACTTTTAGAAAGAATGGGTCTTTCTGAAAAAATAAACGATTATCCAAGTATACTTTCTGGAGGACAAAAACAGAGAATTGCTATTGCAAGAGCACTTGCAATGAACCCAGAAATGATGCTTTTTGATGAAGTTACATCGGCACTTGACCCTGAAATGGTTGGAGAAGTTTTAGACGTAATGAGAGAACTTGCAGATGATGGTATGACAATGGTAATAGTAACTCATGAAATGGCATTTGCCAAAATAGTTGCAGATAAAGTTTTATTTATGGCAGACGGAGAAATTATAGAAGAAGGAAGTCCGAGTGAAGTTTTTGATAACCCTAAAAATGATAGAACAAAAGACTTTTTATCAAAAGTTTTAGAGTATTAATAACAAAATTAATTTTAAAATTAAATAATAATTAAAATTTATAACTTTAAAAAAATAAAAGTAAATTGTATAATCTATAGCGGTGATAATATGAGTATAAAAACTACAACGGCAGTGACAGCGGCAAAAGTCACAAGAGCATTATTAAAACTTATGAATAGAGGAGCATCCGCACTTCCTGGTAAAGTTGCAATGAAAATTGATAGCGATATTTTAAGCTCACTTAGCGAAAATACAAAATTTGTTTTTGTAACAGGAACAAACGGCAAAACAATGACAACCTCATTCATTACAAATATTTTCAGAAATTACTTTGACAATGTAATTACAAATGATTCAGGCGCAAACATGATTCAGGGAATAGTTACAAGTTTAATTGATAATAAAAATAGTAAATCAGCTGTTGCGGTAATTGAGGTTGACGAAGCAAACCTTAGAATCATTGCCGATTATATACAGCCAGATTATATAGTTCTTACAAATTTATTTGAAGATCAATTAGATAGATTTAAAAGTGTAGATAATGTATTAAATATAATTCTTGACGGAATAAAAAAATGTCCAAATGCAAAAATAATTGCCAATGGAGATTTACCACTGTTTGCACAAGAAAAAGTAAGAAGTCTAAACCCAATTTATTATGGAGTTGATTATAGATCGGCTAATAAAGAAAAAGTAACATGCCCTCAGTGCGGAAGTGAACTTAAATATGATTATTTTACCTATGCACATCTTGGAAAATTCAAATGTGAAAATTGTTCACTAGAAAGCCCACAAAAAGATTATACAATAACTGAAGTTTTAGATTTAAAACCAAAATCTGCAAAAATAAACATTGAAGGAGATATTTTCGACTTAAATGTAGGCGGAATATACAATGTATATAATGCAATAGCAGCATGGGCTGTAGCATGCGAAATGGGAGTTGAATTTGAAGCGTTAAGTAAAGGACTTAAAGTACAGGGAAACCTTGACGGAAGACAAGAAGTTTTTGATTATAAAGGTAAAAAAGTAGTTATAAATTTAATAAAAAATAAAGTTGGTGCAAATTTAATATTAGATTTACTATCACTTGATAAAGATGATTATGCACTATATATACTAATTAATAACGCATATGCCGATGGAAAAGATGTTTCATGGATTGAAGAATTAAATTATGACAAACTAAAAGAAAATAACCATATAGATAACATTAAAATTTCAGGGGCAAAAAGAGATTATTTAGCTGAAGTTTTAACAAAAAATGGTTTTGAATTTAAAAGCTTTGAAACACTTGAAGATTTACAAAACGAAATAGAAAACGAAGAAAAACAAAAAGTAAATGTTATAGCAAATTACACAGCTATGGATACATTTAGAAAAATGTTTTAAATAATTACAATATATTAAAAGACATCAATTGAATATGATGTCTTTTTTATTTTTAACACCAATACCTGCTGATAATTTGCCTTATGAGAAAATTGGAAATAATGAGCCAATTTGCATTGCCGATGAAGTTCCTTTTGATATTCCAGACAGTTGGGAATGGACAAGACTTGGATCTATCTGTCAACTTACAAGTGGAATTAAAATAGAAGGAAAATTTTACAATAATCTTGATGCACGTTATATGAGAGGAAATTCCAAACCTAAAACTATAAGTTCAGGAAAATTTGTTAAAAAAGGTACTCATTTAATTCTTGTTGATGGAGAAAATTCAGGAGAAGTATTCAATGCACCAGAAGATGGATATATGGGTAGTACCTTTAAAGTTCTTTGGTTTTCAACTAATATTTCTGAGCAATATTTACTTCAATTTATTAAATTAAATAAAGAATTTCTTAGAAATTCAAAGAAAGGTGCAGCAATTCCACATCTTAACAAATATTTATTTTTCAATTTACTACTGCCAATTCCTCCAATTGAAGAGGAAGAACGAATTATTGATAGAATTGAAATATTAGAACCATTAATTAGAAAATATGGTTTATTGGAAAAATTATCGATAAAACTTGATAATTCATTTCCGGAACAACTCAAAAAATCAATTCTTCAAGAAGCAGTGCAGGGCAAACTTGTTCCACAAGATCCAAATGATGAGCCAGCATCTATTTTACTTGAAAGAATAAAATCTGAAAAAGAAAAGCTAATCAAAGAAGGGAAAATAAAA
>JALEKO010000009.1 GCA_022769085.1 Peptoniphilaceae bacterium | reverse complement strand
CAAAAGAATAATAATAATCGTGCATAAACATTAAAAGTCTTTGTGATGTTTGATACAAAACCGAAAAATTTCTATCCATAAGTTCTTTTGCAATAGAATTTACAAGAAATGTCTTTCCCCTACCAACATCACCATATATGTATAAATCAATAGTTTGTCTTGAAAATCCATTTACATATTTTTTTACAACTTCTAAAACCTGTAACATATTATCATATGGTGATATGCCTTCTGACTGATATATGTTTTTTCCATAATAATTCAATTTAAAATTTGAAAAATTTTCTTTATTTAATTTGTTTTTCAAATTACTCTGGTTATATCTTTCATCTATTATAATCTGTTTTTGGCACGAACAAATTTTAGTCCCAACAAATCCTGTATCATTACAAATTTTGCAAAATGGTTTTTTTTTCATATAGTCTTTTGAATAGCCATTTTCCTGAAGAATTTCTTTTTTTCTATTACTCAGTTCTTCTATTTTTTTTAAATTCTCTTTAGAATTTTTTCCATTAAAAGCTTTATTTACTCCGTCAAATCCAATTTTTTTTATCATTAAATCAATTTGTCTTATTTGAGGAATTTTTTCATAAATTTCTTTTATTCTTTTTTCCTGCTCTTCTAAAGAAGTTGCCCTTCTTTTTTCAAGTATTAGACTAGCCTTTTGATGAGGATTCATTTATTTCCCGCCTTAAATATCTGTTCAATTCTTTTTTTTCTTAATTCTTCGCTCTCTTTTCTAGATAATACTGAACTTTTTGATTCTGAAATGTAGATATTAGATTTATTTTTATAATATTTTCTAGGTGAACTTTTTCTTCTTGCCAAATTTTTTTCTTTATTTTCATTAAGTTCTTTTACTGTAAGAATTCCCTGATCTCTCCAAGACTTTACAAAACCCATAACATATTTTGGATCAACATTTCCGCTTTTTTCTTTTGCATCTTTAAATGCTTCAACTATTAGTTCAGGCTCACTTCCAAATTCATCCATAGTTTCCATTATTCTTATCATATCTTCAGGAGTAAGTTTTCTATCAATTATTTGTTCTATTTTTGTATGCATCTCATAAGTTCTATCAGAAAAATCTTTATTATTTCCCACACTCTTTGTTTCTTCTTCACCTTTTCCAAAATAAGCTTCCCTTAAAGACTTTATTTCTATATATTCTTCTTGATCAAAATTTTTTATTTTCTTTAAAATTCCTTCATTAACCCAGTAATCAATTGAATTATAAAAGTCTTCTTTATCCATTTTTAGAAATTTTCTTATTTTCTCAAGGTCAACATCTTCATTTTCATATGCTTTTTTATATATAGATAAAAAAACCTTTAATTCATTTCCTCCTGCAATTGGAAGGTACATATTTAAAAACATATTTTCTATAGGAGTACTTCCCATATCAAGGCTTAATTTTTGAAATTTAAAATTCAAACAGTTACCTCCTAATTCTCATTTTTAATAATTTCGAATAAATTTTTCCATATTTATATAAAAAATATCTTTCATCAAATTCAACATCTTGATTTTCAAATATTTCATTACTCTTCCCGTAAACTTCAAATCCTAATTTTTTATAAAGTTTCATGGCTCTTGTATTAAATAAATTTACATCAAGAGTCATTTCTCTAAAATTATAATCAAAAAAGTAAACTGACAAAAATGATTTCATTGCTTCATATCCAAATCCTTTACTTACAAAATTTGGATCAAATACAATTCCTAATTTCGAAGTTTTTCTAAAATATTTTATCTCTTTTATACCGATAAATCCTATAAAATTATTATCTTCTTTTGTAAAAACCGAAAAATAATTTTTTGTTGGTATCTTTATCGTCTTATACCAAAACTCAATTTCAAAGTCTGAAAGATTTGAATAATTATAACCTAAAAGATAAGGGTCATTAAACTGACCCCATTTTTTTAAAAGATAAGCATCTGAAAGTTCAAGAGTTTTTATATACAAATTTTCAGTTTGCGTCACTAACTTTTTCATCGTCATACAAATCTCTAAAAGTTGTCCTTGCTTTATCAAAATAAACTTCTATAGTTCCAGTTTCTCCATTTCTGTGTTTTGCAATTATGATTTCTGCAATATTTGGATTTACACTTTCATCGTAGTAATCTTCTCTAAACAAAAGCATTACAACATCAGCATCTTGTTCTATTGCTCCTGATTCTCTAAGATCTGATAGAATTGGCTTATGATCTGACCTTTTATCTGCTTCTCTAGAAAGTTGTGCAAGCGATAAAACTGGAGTATTTAATTCTTTAGATAGATTTTTAAGACCTCTTGATATGGTTGAAATCTCCTGTTGCCTATTTTCTTTATTTGAATCTGAACTCATAAGTTGAAGATAATCAATTACTATAAGATCAAGTCCAACCTCAGCCTTCATTCTTTTTGCTTTCGATCTTAATTGAGAAACTGTAATTCCTGCTGTTTCATCTATATATATATCGGTATTTTTTATTTCATTTGCAGCATTCATTATTAATCCCCATTCATCATCAGCAATTTTACCTGTAATAATATTTGAAAGATCAACACGTGAAACCATTGACAAAAGTCTTTGATTTAACTGGTGAGAACTCATCTCCAAAGAAAAAATAGCAACTTTTTTCCCATTTTTTGCCGCCTGCCAAGCCATAGAAAGTCCCATGGCAGTTTTCCCCATGGCAGGTCTTGCAGCTAGTAGCAAAAGCTGAGAACCTTGAAAACCCGAAAGTTTTCTATCAAGAAGTGATAATCCAGATGTTATTCCTGTAATTTCTCCTTCATTAAGTGCAAGTTCATTAAGTATTTTTAACGTTTCAGGCATTGTAAGAGAAATTTTTTTTAGCCCTTCACTTGAAGTTTGTTGAGTTATATTAAATATTTTATCTTCGGCTTTAGATATAATATCTCCAATACTATCTTTTTGAAGAAAGCTATCTTCAATGATATCTTCACCTGCCGAAATCAATTTTCTTAAAAGTGATTTTTCTCTTATAGTTTTAGCATACTCATCTACATTTGAAGTATAGAAAGGTGAAACCATAAGTTCATATATATATTCATTTCCACCTATTTCATCTAATATGTTCTTGTCTTTAAGTTTATTTGCAAGGCTAATATTATCAATTTTTATATTTTTATCATTCATTTCTATGAATGTTTTATAAATTATTTGATTTCTTGAATCGTAAAAATCCTCAACCTTTAGTATTTCATTTACTTGATCTATTAGAGAATTATTTTTTATTATTGCACCGAGAAGAGCTATTTCTGACTGGAAACTTTCAGGAGGATTTCTAAAATTTTCTTCTCCCATAATTCACCTATTCACTTACAATATCAACATCTAATTGTGCAATTATTCCTGGATAAAGTTTTACATTAACTTTAGTTTTACCAAGTTCTTTTATATTTTCTTTTATCTCTATTTTCTTTTTATCTATTTCTATATTTTCATCATTTTTAAGAACTGAAGATACATCATTATTTGTAACAGAACCAAAAAGTTTTCCATCTTCTCCAACTTTTTTCTTAACAACTACAGTTATTTCTTCTAATTTTTCTTTTAGTTTTTCTGCAGCTTTTTTATTTTCATCTTCAATTTTCTTTTTTTCTTGCATTTCTTTTTCCCAATTTGCCAAATTTTCTTTCGTTGCTTCAACTGCAAGATTTTTAGGAGCAAGAAAATTTCTGAAATATCCTAATTTTGTATTTGCAATTTCTCCTTTTTTACCTAACCCTTTTACATCTTCATTAAGAATAACTTTCATCATTTTCCTCCTCAAAATATTCTTTTATCGCTTTTTTTAGTATTTCTGTCGATTTATCTATATCCATATCAAGTTGACTTGCAGCTGATGTTAAATGTCCTCCGCCACCAAGCCTTTCCATAATAAGCTGTACTGAAACATCTCCTAAACTTCTTGCTGAAATATGAATTTTTTTATTTATCTTTGTTAAAACAAAAGATGCTTTTATTCCTTCAATTCCAAGTAAATCATCTGCGGCTTGACTTGCAATTAAAGTTGAACCATCTATTTCTCTATCAAAATGACTTATCGCAAATTGATTCATATATGTCTGTGCATTTGCTATAACTTCAGACTTATATTTTACAATTTGAAAGTCATCTTTAAACATCTGTTTAATTGCAAGAGAATCTGCTCCCCACCTTTTAAGCTGACTTGCAGCTTCAAATGTTCTAACACCTGTTTGGTAATAAAAATTTTTAGTATCTACAGTAATTCCTGCAAGAAGTGCCTCTGCAACTTCTTTTCTTGCGGTGAAATTTTCATCAAAATATGTTAAAATTTCTGTCACAAGTTCCGATGCACTTGAAGCATATGGTTCAATATAAGAAATAAGTGCATTTTTTATATAATCTTTTCCTCTTCTATGATGGTCAATTATAACTATTTTTTCAGTTTTATCTAAAAGATATTGTGCCTCTGCTGAATTTTTTCTGTGATTATCACAGATTATTACAAGGCTTGTCGGTTTTATAATTTCTAAAGCTTCTTTTCCAGTTTTTATATTTGACTTTAATTCTTTTAACCCATTTATTGACCTTGTGTATAAGTTTTTTATAGGTTCACCTATTTCATTTAAAACAATGTATGCTTTTTTATTTCTACTTAAAGCACCTTCATAAATTCCAAGACATGAGCCTATACTATCCATATCTGGATTTTCATGACCCATTATAAATACTTCTGATGCCTGATCAATAAGTCTTCTTATTGCATGGCTATTCACTCTAGATTTTACTTTACTTGTTTTCTCTGTAGCCTTTGATTTTCCACCAAAATACTCCATTACTTCTCCATACTTGACTACAGTTTGATCTCCTCCTCTTGATAATGCTATATCTACACCAAGTTTAGAATCTTCATATAATTCATATGGATTTTTTCCAATAATTCCAACTCCTATTGATAATGTTGGGCTTAATTTATTCCCCTTATCTATATTTCTTACATGATCTAAAATTGAAAATTTATCATCATGCATTTTTTTATAATCAATGTAATTAAATATAGCTATATATTTGTCATTTTCATATTTTCTTAGTATTCCAAAATTTTTTTCAACTTCTTTTGTAATAACCCTCTCTATTTCTGCAAATACAATAGGTCTTACTCTTTCTGGGGTGTTTATTCTTAAATCGTCGTAATTATCAACATAAATTGTCATTACAACCATTCTTTTTTCTTCAAATGCTTTTTTTACTTGCTCATTTTTTGTATTATCAATTCCATATAAAAATGTGGTTTTTTCTTCACCATCTACATTATGATAATAAAAAGAAAAATACTTATCACCTTTTTTTACATTTATCGGTTCAATGTTTGTTTGCCCAATGAAATTAGTTTCGCCAAGCTGAGGAATTATTTTGTTTATATTATCTACATTTTCACCTGTTATAAATAAGTCTTTAAATTCTGTATTATACCATTTTATATTTTTCTTATTATTTAATAAAACAATGGGAAATGGCATTTTAAATATAACGCTTTTTGCAACATTATTTGTAGTAAAATCTATTTCTTTTGAAAGGTCCAGATATTCTCTAGATATCTTCTTATTTAAGTATCTTAAGAAAGAATACAAAAATGCCGAAAGTACAAATCCCAAAATACAAATATATATATTAAAAAATATAAATATTAAAGATAAAAGTATTGGAAGAGACATAATCAAAGCCATTATTTCTTTTTTTATTAAATTTTTATCAGGATCATACATCTTTTTTTTCCTCAAATTTTTTTCTAAAATCAACAAACAAATCTGCTATACCAAATCCTGCATAGACTAGTGAAAATTGAATAAATAATATCAAAATTACTGGAAGTAAAAATCTATTTAATCCAGAATTTGTTTTCTGCATCAAAAAGTCAAGTACCGTTATTCCGTTAAAAACCAAAAGTGAATATACTATAATTATTGAATTTAAAATTAGAATATCTAAATTCAAAAAAAGTCTAAATACAACATAAATTGTAATTAATGAGAGAATAAATACAAAAAATTTATTCTTTTCTAGCCTTATTTCATTAAGTTTTTTAAACTTTAAAAAATTTTCATTTTCAGAATTTAAAATTTTTCTTATAAGCGTTAAACTTAATAAAGAAAATCCTAAAGAAAAAATAAAAATAAATGAAGGTACTGTCTTTATTGAAGTTTGTGCATATTTTAATGCTTCTTCTTTGCTACTTACAATTGTACTAACATAAGATTCTAAAATATTAATATATGTTTCGTAATTATCTTTAATATAAAAATACCATATTCCACATAAAATAACACTTAAAAATACTGTTGAAATTATAAGTGCTTTTAAATCATTCACATTTTTTCTTATTAAAATAAAATACATTATAGATATAATATACAAAAACCCTATTTTATAATAATCACTTATTTCTCCTCCCACAATCCGTATTGTAAAAAATGTAATTATAACCATTAAGGCTTTCTCAATGTTATTATTTAAAATTATAACAGATGTGAGTATTATAGGCACGCAAAAAAGCATAAGTGAAGAATAGCTAGATAAAAAAATAAAAATCATAGAAAGACTTGCCAAAAAAAGCCCGTTCAAGTAATTATTTCTTATTTTTTCCATATTTTTTTCTCTTTCAACGTATAATTATTTTCTATTAAAATTACATAATTTTTAATTTTTGATAATATTTTTATCATTTAATATAAATCTCCAAGTTTAAATCTTTTAAATATTTATCTTTTATGAATTATACCAGTTTTAAAATTTGTTTTTATTTATAATTTTCAAATCTCATCTTTTAGTTATAAAAAGTTTTAATTTTTAGAATGTTGTTTCATAATCTTTAAATCCATCTACTTTTATACTTAAATAAAACCATTCGTCATCATTAAAATTTTTAATATAGCTTGTTACTTTATCTATTACTTTTTGATAATTTTCTTTTTTCTTCTCTTTAAGCTTTACTTCAACATAAACTTTTCCATCATTTGAGTTAAAATATGTAAGAGTTGCTAAAGAATCTATTTTATCTGAAACCCCACTTTCAAGTGCGGTATTATCTTCTGTAAATTCCACTTCACCATTTTTAGTAGTGGAGTTAAATTGTCTGCAAGATGTTAATAAAAAAATTGAAATTATTATTAAAAAAATTTTCTTCATATAACTATCTTACATTTTTAAATCTATATTTTAAAGATAATTTCATTTTAAAAAATCCCCATTCATTAGAGAATGAGGATTTTATTCTTAAAATTTATTTTAATTCATCTTTGTATTTGTTAATCCATACAGGTTTATTTAATTCTATGCTTCTTTTTATGTCAATTATTCTTTGATTTTTAGAACCTCTAAAAGATAATTTTAAATTTTTTAAATTTTCTATAAATAATCCATCTACTAAAACATCACAAAGTTCTAAAAGCTTTTTATATTTTTTATTGTTTAGTAAAATTTCAAATTTATTTCCAGAATATATCCATATTGATTTATCTGAAAATTTTCTGATTTTTTTTACTATTTCATATAAATCATCACAATTTTCAAAAGGCTCTCCTCCTAAAATTGTAAGTCCTTCTATTTCATCAAGTTTTAAATTCTCAATTATTATATTTGTTTGTTCATCAGTCCAAATCTCTCCATAATTAAAATCTTGATATTCCTTATTAAAGCATCCTTTACAATTAAATTTACACCCCGTTACAAAAAATGATGTTCTTATACCAGGGCCATTTGCAACGTCGTATTTTCTAATTTGTCCAAATCTCATTAAATATGCAAAACCCTATCTTCTATTTCTTTTGTTTTTCCTTCGTTCCAAAAATTTTCACCTAAATATCCACAAGTTCTTCTTACAACAGATAAGGTTGCTCTATCTTTATTTCCACACTGAGGACAAACCCACTGTCCGTCTTCATCAACTTTCATCTCACCGTCATATCCACATTCTGAACAGTAATCACTTTTTGTATTGAATTCTGCATATTGAATATTATCATAAATAAATCTTACAATAACTTCAAGTGCCTCTAAATTGCCTGTTAAATTTGGCATTTCAACGTAAGATATGCATCCTCCAAGTGACATATCTTGAAAAGGTGCTTCAAATTTAAATTTTGAAAAAGCATCAATTTTTTCTCTGACATCAACATGGAATGAATTTGTATAATATCCTTTATCTGTTACATCTTTTATTATTCCAAATCTTCTTTTATCGATTGATGCAAATCTATTAGTAAGAGATTCTGCAGGAGTTGCATAAAGTGTAAATTTAAGTCCTGTTTCATCCCTCCATTTTTCTCTTTCTTCATTAAATATATTCATTATTTTTTCAGCAAACTTTCTTCCTTCATCACTTGTATGAGAAACTCCTTTTACAAGTTTTGTTGCCTCATAAATTCCAATATATCCTATCGAAACTGTTGAATATCCATCTTTTAAAAGTTTATCTATCTTTTCATGAGGTTTTAATCTTGCAATTGCACCATGCTGAAAATGTATTGGGCTTGAGTCGCTTGTTACATTTTTTAGATGTTCATATCTTAAAATTCCAACTTCTTTTACAAGATTAAGCCTTTTTTTGAACACTTCAAAAAACTTTTCTTCGTTATTTTGACATAATATACCTATTTGAGGAAGATTAATTGTACAAGCCCCTATATTAAATCTTCCCTGAAATTTATCTTTTCCAGTTTTTTTATCATGATAAACCGGTAAAAAAGCTCTACATCCCATAGGTGAAAAAACATTTCCCTCATAATTTTCTCTCATCTTTTTAGCAGATATATAATCAGGATACATCCTTTTAGCAGTACATTTTACAGCAAGCTTAGTTAAATTATAAAATTTTGAATCCTCTCTTACATTATTCTCATCTAAAACATAAATAAGTTTTGGAAATGCAGGTGTTACATATACACCTGATTCATTTTTTATACCTTCTATTCTCTGTTTTAAAATCTCCTCTATAATCAATACAGTTTCTTGTAAGTATGGATCTTTTTCATCTGTCCACATAAATATAGTTACAAATGGAGACTGTCCATTACTAGTCATTAGTGTATTTAGCTGATACTGAATAGTTTGAATTCCACTTTTTAAATTTCTTTTTGTCATGGCTTTTGCCATTTTTAATGCTTGTTCTTCATCATCAAGTGTATCTAAGGCAAGTTTATAATTTTTTTCATATGATTTTTTAAGATATTTACTAAGACATGATATATCTATAGACTGACCTCCATATTGATTGGAAGCAATCTGGGCAATTATCTGTGTCATAACATTGCATGCAACCTGAAATGATTTTGGGCTTTCTATCATTTTTCCATTTACAACCGTTCCATTATCAAGCATATCTTCCATATTTACAAGACAACAATTTATTATAGGCTGAATAAAATAATCTAGATCATGAATATGTATCGCACCGTCTTCGTGTGCTTGAAGTAAATGTTTTGGAATGAGTTTTCTTTTTGCAATATCTTTTGAAACCTCTCCTGCAATCAAATCTCTCTGAGTTGATGCTATTAAAGGATTCTTATTAGAATTTTCATCCATTACATCTATATTCGTTTCATCTAATAATGATAAAATCGGATAATCTGTAGTGTTATCCTTTTCTTGATATTTTGAAATTTCATTAATATTTTTAAACAAATCTGCCGTTGCGATATTATTTCTTTCTCTTAAAGCATTTTCTATTTTTTCATTTAAATAAAATTTTTCAAAAGGATTTTCTATATTTTCACAAATTTCTTCTGCAATTTCTTCAGCTTGTCCTTCTACAAATATTCCTTCTGAAGAATTCATTACACTTTCAATTTTTTTTATAATAAAATCTTTATTTTTGTTTATTTCTTTTTCTTTAATTTTTTCTGTCATAATTTTCTCCAATTCTATTAAATATTATAGAGCTTTTTATTTTTATTTGTCAACTATATATAGTGTATATGATTTTTAAAAAACTATATATAGTGTAAAATGATACATAAATTTAAATTTAAATGTCTAAATTTCTTTAAGATAATTAATAAAAATAAGTCATGTTATTTTTAAACTTATTTTTATATTTTGTTAAAAAATATTCTTTCCTAATTTTATGACTTTTACTAAATATATTTTTTTTAATTTATTTATTTTTTTGTAAAAGTTTAACTGGAATTTTTTTCAAAAAAACTTGACTGTATTTTATTATTAGTGTACTATATAACTAACACACTAAGGAGGTGATTATGGAGTTTGAAGCAAATAAACCCATATACTCTCAAATAGCCGACTTAATTGTAAATAAAATTATAAGGGAAGAATTAAAAAGTGGAGATAAACTTCCCTCAATTAGAGAAATGGCTAAAGAGTTTAATGTAAACCCAAACACCGTTCAAAGAGCATATCAAGAATTGGATATGTTAAAAATTACAGAAAATAAAAGAGGAAAGGGGATTTTTGTATCTATTGATGAAAATGAAATTAAAAAAATGAAAATCAGTGTAGCCAAAGAAATGTTAAACAAATTTATTAGTGAAATGAAAAAAATTGATATTGATAAAGATTTTATTGTTAAATTTATAGAGGAGAATTGGAGATGAATATACTTAGGTCAAAAAAATTAACAAAAAATTATGGCAAAAAAAGAGCGTTAAATAATGTAAGTTTTGAAATAAATAAAGGAGAAGTTGTAGGTCTTTTAGGCCCTAATGGTTCAGGAAAAACAACTTTAATAAAAATTATAACAGGTCTTATTGAAGATTATGAAGGTGAAATAAAAATAATGGGGGAAAATCCATCTTACAAAACTAAATCACATGTTTCATATCTTCCAGATAAACCATTTTTTGATGAATCATATAGTATTAAACGTATTTGCGAAATATTTTCTGATTTTTATGAAGATTTCAGTATTGAAAAATTTGAAGAATTAATTGAAAAAATGAAACTTTCAAAAAATGAAAAAATTTCAAATCTTTCAAAAGGAATGAAAGAAAAATTAAATCTTTCTCTTATACTTTCAAGAAATGCTGAAATTTATGTTATAGATGAGCCCATTGCAGGAGTTGATATTGTAGCAAGAGAATTTATTATAGATTCTATAATTGACAATATAAATCCAAATTCGACAATGATTATTACTACTCATCTTGTAAAAGAAATTGAAAGAATTTTTGATAAAGCTATCTTTTTTAAAGAAGGAGAAATAATTGAAGAAGGAAATGTGGAAGATTTAAGAAAAAAATATAAAACTAATATTGAAGAAATTTATAAAAATATATATGGAGGTTATGATGCTTAAGTTTTTAAAAAAAGAAATTAAAGATAATTTAAAAATAACTAGTATACTTTTAGGATTATCTGCCTTATCATTTTTACTTACTATAATAGGATCTGAAAATTTGGAAAGTGATATAGTAGTTATTCTTTCATCTCTTGTATTTATAATATGCTACTATTCGATAGTTATTTTTATAATTATAGATTTCAGATCAGATTTTTATTCTGACAAAGGATATTTAACATATACTCTTCCAATAAAAAAAGAAAGCATAATGCTTTCTAAAATAATATATGGTTTTTTAATTGCATTAATATATGTATTTTTTATAGTCCTTGTTTCTGTTCTTTACTTCATTCCAGAAATATTTAAAAGTATTACTGAAATAGAAATGAGAGTTTCTTTAACTGATTTTATAAAAATAATATCCATTTCATTAGTAATGCTTTTTTCAGTAATGCAAATGTTATATTCGAGTATAGCATTTACAAAAGTTTTAAATTTAAGTAAAAAAGGATATGAATGGATATGTGTTTTAATAATCATTAGTTTTGCTTCAGTTAAAATCTTTACATCAATTATTAATTTTAGTTATACATTTTTTAACTTTAAAAACGATATTAACATAGATTTAATTATATCTATAATATTTTTAATATTATTAGATGTGTTATTATTTTTTACAACAAAAAAAGCACTTAATAAAAAGCTATGTATATAAAAATCTTCATAAAAATACCCATATAAATTTATATGGGTATTTTTAATTACCTAAGAATATATTTTTTTTGAACGTCGTATTTTTTTAAATCTTTATCTTTCTTTAAATTTTCTTTTGCCTGACTTATCATAAGTTTAATTCTATTTATCTGGTTTACTTTTGATGCAGAAGGATCGTAATCTATTGCAACAATATTAGCTTTAGGGTACTCTTCTCTTATTTTTTTCATTACCCCTTTCCCAGTAATATGATTTGGCAAACATCCAAAAGGTTGAATACAAACTATATTTGAAACATCTTCTTCAATAAGTTCAACCATCTCTCCTGATAAAAGCCATCCTTCGCCTGCATGATTACCTGAACTTGTAACTTTTTCTGAAAGAGTAAGTATGTCATCTATATACATTGGAATTTTAAATCTTTTAGAATTTTTTAAAGCATCCCTTATCGGTTTTCTGAGCTTTTCAACAAATTTAATAGCAAAATTTGAAGAATTTGCAACAATTTTACTTTTCTTATAATACTTTTCGTTTAATTTTGCATTTTTTAAACAATAAAGGAAAAAATCCATAAGTGGAGGAACAACTACTTCACATCCTTCATCTTCCAATATTTTCTGTAAATTATTATTAGCTTGTGGTAAAAACTTAACCAAAATTTCACCTACAATCCCAACTTTTACAATATTTTTGGATTTCACTTCCAAATTATCAAAATCATTAACAATTTTTAAAATCATTTTTTTATAACTATTATAATTTATATTTTTAATCTGATTTCTAAAGTTGCTAATCCATTTTTCTTTTAATACATTAGTAGAACCTTTTATGACTTCATAAGGTCTTGTAGCATTTGAAAGTTGCATTACAACATCACCAAGTAAAATAGAATAAAGTAATTTTTTTATCATTGAAATTGAAATTTTAAATCCTGAATTTGTTTCAATTCCCTGTGCAGAAAGTGCTATTACTGGAACATTTTTAAATCCTGCATCTTTTAAAGCTTTTCTTATGTATCCAACATAATTACTTGCTCTACATGCCCCACCAGTTTGAGTCATTAATAAAGCAGTTCTGTTAGGATCGTATCTTCCAGAATTCATCGCCTCCATAAATTGACCTACAACTGTTATTGAAGGATAACATGAATCATTATTTACATATTTTAATCCTTGGTCAATTACTTTATTGTCAATAGTTTTTAAAAATTCAAAATTATATCCTTCGCTTTTTAATGCAGACTGAATTATTGAAAAATGCTCTGGAGCCATTTGAGGAGCTAAAATTGTATATCCATCATTTTTCATCTGTTTTGTAAATTCAGGTGTTTTATAATTAAGTATTTCAGGATCAGGATTTATTTTTAAATTTTCAATTTCTTTTTCATTTAATGCTTCTATTAAAGACCTAATTCTAATTTTTACAGCACCAAGATTTGAAACTTCATCAATCTTAAGCATTGTGTATATCTTTCCTTTTGACTTTAAGATTTCCTCGACCTGATCTGTAGTTACAGCATCAAGCCCACAACCAAAAGAATTAAGTTGTACAAGTTCAAAATTATCATTTTCACACACAAAATTTGCAGCTCTATATAATCTTGCATGGTATGCCCACTGATCAAGAACTCTTACATTATAATCTAAATCATCAAAATTATAAGAAACAGCATCTTCAGTTAATACTGCAAGATCCATTGATTCCAGTAAGTCTGCAATGCCATGATTTATTTCAGGATCTACATGGTAAGGTCTGCCAGCAAGAACCACTGCCCTCTTTTTATTTTCATTTACATAATCTATTATTTCTTTAGCTTTATATTTTATTTCTCTATGATATTTTTCTAGTTCATCCCATCCAAATGAAACAGCATTTTTTATCTCATTTACCTTTAACTTTTTACCACAGTGTTCATAATCCTTAAAAATTTCAACTAATCTTTTAGATAATTGTTTTTCTGATTCAAATGAAAGATATGGATTTAAAAATTTGGTATCTGAAATTTTTTCCTGATTATTTTTTATCACATCTGGATATCCGCTTACGACAGGGCAGTTCATGCTATTTTTTGCATTGTCAAATTGTTTTTTTTCATAAAAAACAGCAGGATAAAATATCATGTCCAAATTTTTATCAATAAGTTGATTTATATGACCATGAACTAATTTAGCAGGGTAGCATGCTGTTTCATCAGGTATTGATTCAATTCCATCTTCATATGTCTTTCTAGATGTTTTTTCACTTAAAACAACATCAAATCCTAATTTTGTGAAAAATGTATGCCAAAATGGATAGTCTTCATACATGTTAAGTACTCTGGCAATTCCGACTTTTCCCATAGTAGCATTATCTCCTAATGACAGTCTATTAAACAAAAGTTCTTCTTTAAACTTATACATATTTAATCCTGTCTGTTTTTTTATAATTCCAGCACCTCTTTCACATCTGTTTCCACTTATATATTTTGATCCGTCAGGAAAAATGTTAACACTTAATGCACAATTATTTGTACATTTTCCGCATCGTGTTGAAACTTGTCTATATGTGAAACTTTCCAAATCGTCATAATCTAAAATGCTTGAATTTCCAGTTGATCTTTTTTTTGCAATAAGTGCCATTCCCATTGCGCCCATAAGTCCAGAAATTTCAGGCCTCATTACTTCTCTACCTGTTATTTTTTCAAATGCCCTAAGTATTGCATCTGAATAAAACGTTCCTCCCTGAACTACTATGTTTTTACCTAAATCTTTTGGGTCTCTAACTTTTATTACTTTTTGAAGTGAATTTTTTATTACTGAATAACAAAGACCTGATGCAATATCTTCTATTCCAAGTCCTTCTTTTTGAGCTTGCTTTACATTTGAATTCATAAATACAGTACATCTTGAGCCTAAATCTGCAGGCTTTTTAGCAAAAAGTGCAGTATTTAAAAAATCATCAACTTTCATTCCTACAGATGTTGAAAATGTTGAAAGAAATGAGCCACAACCTGATGAACACGATTCATTTAACTGAATTGAATCAATTACTCCATCCCTTATATGCATAGCCTTCATATCCTGCCCACCAATATCTAAAATAAAATCAACATCAGGATTGAAAAATTTTGCTGCCGTATAGTGAGCTATTGTTTCAACTTCACCAGTATCAATTTTAAGAGCCTTTTTAATAAATTCTTCTCCATAACCACAAATTCCACTTGAAACGATTTTTGCATTATCATTTATTTTAAGATATGCTTCTTTTATCATTTCTATTACAACATCAAGTGGAGAACCAGTATTCATCCTATAATCGCTATAAAGAATTTCGCCTTTTTGTGAAATTAAAACCATTTTTGATGTTGTGCTTCCAGCATCTATTCCCAAAAAAATTTCACCCTCATATTCTTCAAGATTACTATATTTAACTTTGTTTGTAGAGTGTGACTTTTTAAATATTTCATATTCTTCTTCTGATGAAAAAAGAGGATCAAGAAAATCTGTTGATGAAATATCTACCTGTTTATCATCTTTCAATCTTTGCATTAAGCTTAAAAATGATATAGGTTTTTCATCATTTTCACAGGATAAAATTGCAGCGCCCTTTGCGACATATATTTCTCCATCGACAGGTGTTTCAAATGTATTTCCTTCTTGTGATAAAGTCTCTATAAACCTATCCCTTAAAGAAGTTAAAAAATGTAATGGTCCTCCTAAAAATACAATTTTTCCTCTTATAGCTCTTCCACATGCTAAATTTGATATTGTTTGATTTACAACTGATTGAAAAACAGATATTGCTATATCTTCTTTACTTACTCCTTGATTCATAAGCGCTTGAATATCAGTTTTTGCAAAAACTCCGCATCTTGAAGCTATTGGATACAATTTTTTAAATTTTTTGCTTATATTGTTAAGTCCCTTTGCATCAGTATCAAGAAGTGATGCCATTTGATCAATAAAAGCTCCTGTTCCTCCAGCACAAACTGAATTCATTCTTTGTTCAACGGAAGATGATAGATAAGTTATTTTAGAATCTTCCCCTCCAAGTTCTATTACAACATCACTGTCTGGAATATATGTTCTTATAGCTTTTGTTTCAGCAACAACTTCTTGTACAAAATTTATTCCAAGGTATTTTTCAACAAACATTCCACCAGAACCAGTTACGTTTATTGTTAGTTTTTCATTTTTAAACTTTGGATATGCTCTTGATATAACTTCTTTAACCGTATTTTTTACGTCAGACTTATGTCTTACATATTCATAATAAAGTGTTTCAAAATTATCATCTAGGATTGCAACTTTTACTGTTGTACTTCCTACGTCAAGACCCATATGAAGTGCCATCCACTTCTCCTTTCAAAAAATTATATTAATATCTATATTTTTAAATCATATCATTTAAGTACAATTTATTATACTCGCATTTATGTTGTATTATACCTAATTATTTTAATTTGGCTTAATATATTTATCACCTTGACGTATGTTTTTTTCTTTTAAAATTTTATCTATAGTCGATAAAACAGAAGCTTTATTTTTGCTCCGCTTTGGTTCAATTATCTTTTCTTTAGGCCCATCTCCTGTTAATCTATGTATTGTAATATTTGGTTTTAAAAATTCTAACATTTCAATGACATTTTGTATGTACTCATTTTTTTCCATAATATTAAATGGATTTTTTTTATAATATAAAAAAAGAGGAGTTTCTTCTTGTATATATAAATTATGTATTTTAATACCCCATATATTTTTTTCATTTACATAAAATATATCATTTAAAAAATCTTTTTTATTTTCATTTGGAAGCCCAACTATTAAATGAACAACCGTTTTAATATTTAAATCTATTAATTTAGAAATTCCTTCATCAAATGTTTTTTGATTATATCCTCTATTTATAAATTTTATCGTTTTATCATTAACACTTTGAAGTCCAAGTTCCACAAATAAAAATGTCTTTTTATTTAATTCATTTAGTATTTCTAAAACATCATCATTAAGGCAATCAGCTCTTGTAGCTATACTTATTCCGTTTATAAATTCAATATTTAAAACTTCATTATATATTCTTTTTAAATAATTTTTATCTGCATAAGTATTTGTGAAATTTTGAAAATAGGCTATATAAAATTCTTCTCTATTCTTTTTTGACAACAAATTTTTTTGATAATTTAGTTGTTCTTTTATATTTCTATTATTGTGGTATGTGAAATCTCCAGATCCATAAATTGAACAATAAATGCAACCTTTTTTAGAAATTTTTCCATCCCTATTTGGACATGAAAAACCACCATCTATAGGAAGTTTAACCATTTTTTATTGAATTTTCTTTTAAAAAAACTATCAATGTCGTTATATCTTTTCTTATTTATTTCCATAAATGTATTATATCACAGTATAGTTATTAACAACGGACTAAAACCAAGATAGAGGTATTATGATTAAACTTATTACAATTGATATTGACGGCACTTTAGTTACGCCGATGAAAAGAATTACAAAAAATACAGAAAAAATTATAAAAAAAGCATCTGAAAATGGACTTTATATTGCACTTGCAAGTGGAAGACCTTTTTCAGGAATGAAAAGTTATATTGATAAATTATCACTAAATAAAGAAAATTCATTTTCTGTTACACAAAATGGTGCTTATATACATAGAAATAGCAATGGAGCTGTTGTTGCTAAAAATTGTCTTAGAACAACCGACTTAAAATTCGTTGAAAAATTTTTAAAAAAATTCAAACTTCAAATGGGCTTTATGGATGAAAAATTTTTTTATACAAATGAAAAACTACCAAATATTTTTTTAATAGGCGATTCTTTCATTGCTAAAAGAAAACTTAGAAGAGTAAATTTTAAAAATTTTAATGAAGATAAGGAATTTGGAAGAATTTTAGTTATGGGAAATAACAAAAATATAACAAATTTTTCTAATAATCTTCCAAAAGAATTGTCAGAAAAATATTACTGTGTAAGAACAGAAAGATATTTATTTGAAATTATAGCAAAAAAAACAAATAAAGGTAAAGGAGTTTACGACCTTTCAAATATGCTAAACGTTAAAAAAAATGAAATAATGTCTATAGGAAATGAACTTAATGATATACCAATGTTTGAAGAATCTGGACTTTCTATCGCTATGGGAAATTCAAGTGAATATGTTAAAAACTTTGCAGATTTTGTTACTCTTTCTAACAAAAAAGATGGAGTCTATTTTGCAATTGATAAACTTTTAAAAAATAAATGTGAAAACTTCACAAAAAATTCTAAAATTTAAAATAAATTCACATAATAAAAAAGATATGACCATAAAAGATCATATCTTTTTTATATGAAAAATTTTATAAATTACATAGTTTTAATTAATCATATCAATTAAATATATAAATTTTTTATTGCTTCTTTTAAATCTTCTTTAAGACTTAAAGCTTCATCATACTTTAAATTTATATCTTCTTTTCTTAAATTTGCCCTTTCAAATGCTCTATCAAAAAATTCTTTTGCTCCTTCTGTTGCACTATCAAATAAATTTGATTTTTTTACATAAATAGCATTTTTTATTTCATCATACAAATCTTTATCATCAATATTTCTGATATTTCTAATAGATATTTTTATTTTATTTATTGCTTTCTTATAGTCTTTTTTATCAGAATTAGTATCCTCTAATATTTTTTTTGCATTTAAAATTACTTGTTCATGTTCAAGCTTTAGTTTTTGTGAAGAATCTTTATAAACATCGCTATCTCTTGCATCAATTGCAAATCTTATTTCATCAACAAGTTCTTCTCTTAAAATTTTATATGACTTGATATTTTGAGTTTTATCATCAACTTTTTTTTGCTTTTTCTCTTTTATAATATCATCTATTTCCTGTTTTGTTACGCCTTTTTCTAAATCAAGTTCAAGATTTCTACCATTTCCAATATTTAAACTTTTTTGTTTTTCATCTTCATAAATATCTAAAATTTTTCCATCTTCACCGTCAAGCTCAAAAGTTGATTTTTGCAAATTATCAATAGCTTTTGAAACATCTTTTTTCAAAATTTCATCTTTTAAACCGCTTTTTATAGCTTTATCAAAAAAATAAAGTTTTTCAACAGAAGATTCAAAATCTATTTTTTTATGTGGAGATGCATCTTCATATGCATTAGTTTCAATTATCTTTTTTGATTTTTCTATTGCAAGAGAAAGTCTATTAAGAGTAATCTCATCTAAAGGCTCTAATTCTTTTTTTCTTTCTTCTTCTTTACTTTTTCCTAAATTTAAAATTGCATTAGAAAGACTTTCAAGTGCTTCTTCAATCTTTTTTGAACTTACATCCTTACCTTGCAAGCTTGTAGCATTTTCTATTGCATTTATAAGAGTTTTTGTCTCTTCTTCACTTGCATCGTCAAATTTTCCATTTTCTTTTGCACTTTCAATATCATTCATTACCCCAAGAATTCTATTTTCCATAAAAGTTCTTTTTTCTCTTAGAAAATTTATAATATCTTCAATTTTCTTTTTGTAATTGTAAAATTCTTCGTCAAATTGGTTTGTTTTATTTAAATTCTCATAAATATTTTCTATATTCTTTTTTGCTGAATAATATTCACTTTTTTTATTTTGGTCAGCATCATTAAATGCCATCTCTTTTTCAAATTCGTTGCATAACTTTATAAAATCTGAAACTTCTTTTTGTTTTGGATTTTTAATTATTTCAAATTTATTTTTTAAATTTGAAATAATTTCCATCTTTTCATCAAATTCTTTCTCTTCAATACTTCCTGAAATTAATTTTTCATATGAACTTTGAAGATCGTTTAACTTAATTATAAAGTCATCTTTTTCTTCATCAGATAAATCATTGAAATTTTCATTATTTTTAAATTCCATTAAATTATCAATTGCATCTTTAGTTTCATTAAGCTTTGATTTTTCAACTATAAGAGATAATGAATTCAATTTTTTTGTTGTTTCTAAAACTTCATTATCATCTGTTTCATTTCCATTTAAAAAATTTATATATAGTTTTAATGCTTTTAAATATGATTCTTTAAATCTTTTTAAAATTTCAACATCAGTATTCAAAAAATCTGTAATTTCTAATTCATGTGCTTTCTCTATAGATTTTTCTAAATTTAATATATCCAAATTATCTTCCTTTCTTAAAATAATTTAATATTTTAAAAAATGTCATTTATTTTTATTTTTTATAAATACAAGTTTTTTTAAAACAGCTTTAACATCGTTAATTGAATTTTCAATTTCAAGTTGTTTTTTACGCATTTTTATTCTCCACGAGATATCAGATATTTTATAAGAAACTCTATTAAATTGTGGTAATTTATAAGGCATTCTTATTTTTTTTGATAAACCATCGTCAAGAAGTATTAGTGAACTGTCAAATTTTTGTATTTTTTCTTGTGCTTGTTGAAGATTTTTATTAATTGAATTAACTTTTAAATTTCTAATAAAATTTCCAAAACTATTTCTTCCTACAAAGTTAACGGATGAAAAATTGTTTGACCTTCTTATATTAGCTTTTATATTTTCTAAATCATATATAAGTTTTTTTGCATCATCAATTAGTTTTTTTGAATATTCGAAATTTCTATTCATATAAACTCACCTTTCTATTCATTAAATAAAAGAGTTATCTTTAATAAATATTCTGAAATTCTTTGAATTTCTGTAAGGAATTTTTCAAAAATAAGTCCACTTTCAGGATCGCACAGGTGATTTTTCATTCTTTCTATATGGAGAATTCTATACTTATCAGTTAACTCATCAATTTCTTTTGCAATTTTTCTAGTCTGATTTTCTTTTTCTTCACCAGATATATCTGATAAAACTATTTCAAACATTTCTCTTGCATTATCTCTTACCTGTACATATTCATCTTTAGAACTTTGAGAATAGAATAGATTTTTTTCATGAGAATACTTTGCATTTTCTGCAAGTGCTTTACTGTGATCGCCAATTCTTTCTATTCTTCTTGTTATATTCATGTAATTGGATAATTTATTTGCAGCAGAATCATTTAAAGCCTCATCCAACATGGATATTATATATTTTGTAAGTTCTTTGTTTAAATAATTTATAAGCTCTTCATTATGCATGATTTTATCATAATCTTTTTGGCTATAACTAAAAAATATTTTGTTTGCCAAAATATAATTTTCCATGCTTACTTTAAGCATTCTAATAATTTCAGCTTTTAAGTTACTAAATCTCAGTGATGGATCTTTGCTTATAATTCCTATATATTGAAGTGAAAGTTCATCTCTTTCTTTATCTTCTCCTGGTATAAGTTTAATTGCAATTTTCCCAATATAATCAGACACTGGGAAAAGTAAAATTGTTGTTACTATATTAAATATCGTATGTAAATTTGCAATTTGAGCTGCTGGAAGTGATGGTGAAATAGCTTTTATTATTGTCGGAATATCAACAAACAAATTTAAAACCAAAAATATAATCGTTCCACCAATATTAAATAAAACGTGGCTTAGCGCTGTTCTTTTTGCACTTTTTGTACCGTTTATTGAAGATAATACAGAAGTAACGCATGTACCAATATTAAACCCAAAAATAATGTACATTGAACTACTTAAAGAAATAATTCCTTGATTTGCAATACTTTGTAAAATTCCAACAGATGCAGATGAAGATTGAATAATGCCTGTCAAAATAGTTCCTGCAAAAATTCCCAATCCTGGATTTTCAAATCTTGTAAGAATTGAAATAAATTCCTGATTATCTCTAAGAGGAGCCATAGACTCACTCATAAAATTAAGACCCATAAATAAAAAGCCAAGCCCCATAACAGTTTGACCTATATACTTAATTTTTACTTTTGGAATAAATGTAAACATAACAAAACCTGCAAAAGCAATAAGAGGTGCATACTCTGTTATATTTAAAGCAACTATCTGCCCTGTAACAGTAGTTCCTATATTAGCCCCCATTATAACTGAAATTGCCTGATTTAAAGACATTATTCCACTATTTACAAATCCTACAAGAGTTACTGTTACAGCTGAAGATGATTGAACAAGTGCAGTAACTACAGTACCTAAAATTATGCCCATAATTTTATTATTTGTGAGCTTTTCCAAAATCATCTGCAGCTTATCTCCTGCAGTCAGTTCGAGACCCTTACTCATTAAATCCATACCGAAAAGAAATAGAGCAAGACCTCCTAATAATCCAACTATCATAAATCCTCCTACTTATAGAATTATATTACATTAATTTTTTGTTTTTTTAAAGTTTTTTATATTACTTATTGAAAAAAACATACAAAAAAATTTAATATACTTTTACTTTTCATACTTTAAAAATATATTATATTTATAAAAGCATTTTTAAGGAGATTATATGCAAAAAGAAATAAATTTGGATATAGAAAATGAATATATAAAAAGTTTAACTATTCAAACAAATTATTTAAAAAACGATAATTCACTTGTATTAAGAATTTTGACGGAAACTTTTGATGAAGAAGAAAAAATTTTTGTAAAATTATTTGACGGTGAAAATCTTTTAGGGGATGTGACCGGAAAAAATGTAGATATAAAAATTAATTCTTTCGAAAGTTCTAAAAAATTCACACTGCAATTTGACGTAGAAAAAAACAATAAAATAATTTCAAGTTTTAAAAAAAGTTTATCTTTTGAAATTTAATTAAATAATACTTTGTAAATTTTACTAATTTCTATGACTTATAATAGTATCTTTTTCAAAATAAAAGTGATGTTATGGAATAATTAAAAATTATTCCATAACATCACTTTTTTAATGTCTTTTCATGATGATTTTTGCAGGTATTCCAACTGCAGTCGCATAGGCTGGCACATCTTCAATTACCACGGCACCTGCCCCTATTTTTGCATAATCTCCAATTTTAATATCTCCCAAAATTGTAGAACCACTACCCAGCATAACATGGTTTCCTATTGTAGGATGTCTTTTGACATTTTTTTCAAGGCCAGTCCCTCCGAGTGTGACCTGATGATAAATTAAATTATCATCACCTATTATTGCTGTTTCTCCTATTACAACGCCCATACCATGGTCAATATAATTTCTTCTTCCTATAGTTGCTCCAGGATGAATTTCTATTCCCGTCTCTTTTCTGGCATCCATCGAAATTTTTGTTGCAGCATAATAATCACCTGATAAATAAAGCTCATGTGCTATAAAATGAGCACTTAATGCTTTTATTCCTGGAGAAAAATTTAATGCCTCCTTAATAGACTTACATGCAGGGTCAGTTTTATATGCAACCTTTGCAAGTTCTAACCTATACTCCTCAAGATTCATACTTCTCCTTAATTTTTTATTTAAATAGTTCTGTTGAAATATATCTTTCTCCAGTATCTGGTAAAACTGTAACTACAGACTTTCCACTTCCTAATTTATCAGCTATTTCTATAGCTGCTTTAATATTTGCACCTGAAGAAATTCCAACAACAAGTCCTTCATTTCTTGCTATTTCTTTTGCATAATAAATAGCATCATCTCCTGATACATCAACAATACCGTCAATTAAAGATCTATCAAAGTTTTTTGGAACAAAATTTCCACCAATTCCCTGAATTTTATGAGGTGCAGCTTTTCCTTGTGAAAGCATAGGACTTTCTTTAGGCTCAACAGCATATATTTTTATATTTTCATCAAATTCCTTTAATCTTTTTCCAACACCTGAAACAGTACCACCTGTTCCAACACCAGCTACAAATGCTGAAGGTTTTATTTCATTCAATATTTCAACACCTGTTGTTTCATAATGAGCTCTTACATTTGCAGGATTTGAAAATTGGTCTGGCATAAAGTATCCATCTTTTTTAGATAGTTCAATTGCTTTATCAACAGCACCTTGAAGAGCATTTTCTGTTGTTCTTATAACCTCTGCTCCATAACTTTCCATAAGTTTTGCTCTCTCAATACTCATTGATTGAGGCATAGTTATAATAACTTTATATCCCCTATTTGCCCCAATCATTGCAAGAGCAACTCCTGTATTACCGCTGGAAGGTTCTACAATTGTATCACCTTTTTTTAAAAGTCCTTTTTCTTCTGCATCTAAAATCATATATAATGCAGCACGATCTTTTATACTTGCACCTGGATTATTTTTTTCCAATTTTACATATATATCTGCTCTTGAATCTTTTTTTAATGATTCAAGCTTAACTAATGGTGTTTTACCAACTAATTTACTTATGTTATTATAAATCATATTAACTCCTTTTACATAATTATTATTCCTACTTTTTTACTATAGTATTATAATGCATTTTTAGTTTTTGTCCATTTGTTTATTAATATTTAATATAATGAAGTATAATTTCATAAGAAATAGAGGAATTATAAATGAAAAAAAGCTCACTTAATAAAGATATTTTTAGAAATATTAAAAAAACATTTATAAGATTTTTAGCAACAACAATAATGGTTGCACTCGGAAGTTTAGTTTTTGTAGGAATACGACTTTCAGGCCCAAATGTATCTTTTGCTATAAACCAAATGAAAAAAGAATTAAACGGATATGATTTAAAAATCTCAAGCCTTTTGGGTTTTAATGACGATGATTTAAAAACGATAAATTCATATAAAAACATATCAAAAGTTGAAGCTGTATATAAACAAGATGTATTTTTAAAAAATGAAGAAGATATTGTATTTTCTGTTTTTTCACTTACAGACGAAATTTCTAAACCTCAGTATATAGAAGGAAAAGCCCCAAAAAATAAGAATGAAATTGCAGTAGATTCCATTTTTAAAAACAAAGGATATAAAATAGGGGATTTTATTGAATTTGAAGATGAAAGCAAAAATTTAAAAAATACGAAATATAAAATTTCAGCATTTGTAAATTCAATAGATTATTTAAATACAGATGCAAGAGGATTTTCTACAATAGGAGATGGGTCAGTAGACTATTTTTGCTATGTAAAAAAAGAAAATTTCAAGGAGAATTCGTATCAAAATATACTACTTACTTTTAATGATCTAAAAAATTTAGATATTTCATCAAAAAAATATAGAAATGAAATTACAAAAAGAAGAGAAGATTTAAAAAAAATTTTAGATAATAGACCTAAAATAAGAGCTTTAGAAATAAAAGAAGATGCAAATCAAAAAATAGAAAAAAATCAAAAAAAAATAGATTCTGGATTTGAAAAATTAGACGATTCACAAAAAAAGATAAAAGAAAATCAAAAAAAACTTGATGATGCAAAAGAAGAATATGAAAACTCTCTTAAAGAGTTTAATTTTCAAATTTCAAATGCATATTATAAAATTGATGATGGTTTTTTAAAGCTTGAAGATGCAGAAAAAAAACTAAGCTCTTCTTTAAATTTAATAGAAGAAAACCAGAAAAAGTTAAAAGATGCAAAAAATTTAATTGACAGTGGAAAAAAAGAAATTTCTCTTTCAAAGAAAAAACTCAATGACGCACAAAAAGAATATGAATTAAATTTAAATAGATTAATAGATTCAAAAAATAAAATAGAAGATGGAAAAAATGATTTAAAACAAACAATAAATGATTTAAATAGTAAAAAAAATGAATTACAAAACAATCTTAAAAATATAGAAAATGAAGAAAAAAGCCTAAATGAAAATAAAGAAATTATAGCTGATTCTAATAAAAAGATTGATTACAAAATAAAAAATTTAAAAGAAAAAAAAGAGTCCCTTTTACATTTAAAAGATGAAATTAATAACCTTAATTTAAATATAGAAAAACTAAATGATAATTTAAAAGATTTAGATGAAAAAATCGAAAATTCTACAGATAATACAAAAAAATTAGATGAACTAAATAATTTAAAAATACAAAATTCAAATCTTATAGATGAAAAAAATATGAATATTTCATCATTAGAAGATAGTATAAATGATAATAATAAAAAAATAGAAATATTAAATGATAGTATCAATTCATCAGAAAGTGAAGAGGATATTGAAAATTTTAAGAATGAAATAGAAAATTTAAATAAAACAAATGAAGATTATTTATCAAAAATAGATTTGTTAAAAAATGATTTATCAAAACTTGAAAACGATAATAAAATTTTGGATGAAGAAATAGAAAATTTAAAATCAAAAGACATAAATTATCTAACTTTAGAAAAGGAAAATTTAAAAAATAATTTAGATGATTTAATTTTTAAAAAGGAAGAACTTCAAAAAAAATCACCTGAAAATTTAGACTCTTTAATTTTAGAAATTGACGAAAACATAATAAATTTAGAAAATAAAAAAGTTGATTTTGAAGTAACTCTAAAAAATTTATTAGATGCAAAAGAAAAAATTTCTTCATCTATTTTACAAATTGATAATACTTTAAATGATTTAAATTCAAAATTAGAAAATATAAAAGATAGTCTTTTAAAAGTAGAAGATGGTTTTAAAAAAATAGAAAAAGCAAAAGAAGAAATTTCTAATTCAAAGTCTTTATTATATGAAAAAGAAAGTGAACTTAATTTATCAATTGAAAAATATAAAAATGGAGAAAAAGAGCTTTTAAACGGAATAGATATTTATAATCAAGGAAAAGCAAATTATGAAAACTCTTTAAATTCTTTAATAAAATCTAAAAATACTCTTGAAGAAAAAGAGAAAAAAGGAAAAATTCAACTTGAAAATTCCAATAAAAAAATAAATGAAGGTATAAAAGAGTTAAATAAAAATAAAGAAAAATTTAATAAAGAATATGATAAAAATATTAAAAAATTAAAAAAAGGTCAAGAGAAAATAGATATTGCAAAAGATGATTTAAAAAATATAAAACCTGTAAAATATTCAGTTGATGCAATAACCGATAATTCAATTATTGCAATTTATCTTGAAAGTGCAAACAATTTAGATATGTTAAGTTTTGTATTTCCAACAATATTTTATCTTATAGCACTTTTAGTATCATTAACCTCAATGACAAGAATGGTAAATTCAGACAGAAGTGAAATAGGAACATATAAAGCTTTAGGATATAAAAATTTTGATATATCAAAAAAATATTTGGTTTATGGAATACTTGTATCAATTTTTGGAGCAATATTAGGTGGACTTTTTGGATACTATGTACTTATGCCCCTTATTTTTAAAGCTTATTTTTCAATATCTGTAATAAAAGAAGCTCCAATGTATATGAATTTTAATTTTATATTGATATCACTTTTATTAAATATTATTTGTACAGTTTTTGCAGCATACATTGCTGTAAAATCTTCCTTAAAAGAAAAAGTTTCACAATTATTAAGACCAAAACCTCCAAAAGATGGAAATAGAACTTTTATAGAAAAAGTTAAATTTATTTGGGAAAAGTTACCATTCCTTTGGAAAGTTACATTAAGAAATATTTTTAGATATAAAAATAGAATGTTTATGACATTATTTGGTGTTTGCGGTTGTACAGCTTTAATAACTATGGGATTTGGAATAAAAGATTCAGTAAGTGGAATTATGAATAAGCAATTTTCTGACGTTTGGAAATTTGATGTACTATCAGTCTATAATCCAGATTCAAATGAAAAAAGTTTAAAAGAATATAATTCATTTATTGAAAATACAAAAAATGTAAAAGATTCACTGAAAGTTTTTTACGATTCAGCTACAATACTAAATACAAGCGGATTAAAAGAAGATGTTTCTGTGATTGCAACAGAAGATATAAATAGTCTTGAAAAATTCGTATCTGTAAGAGATAGAAAAACTCATAAAAATTTAAAACTTAAAGATAATTCCGTTATAATAACAGAAAAACTTTCTAAGTCGTTAAATAAAAATGTAGGAGATACAATAAAAATAACAGATTCTATGGGAAATGTTATTAAACTTAAAATAAAAGATATAACCGAAAACTATGTTGGCCATTTTATTTACATGAGTGATAATTTGTATAGAAAAAAATTTGATAAAGCTGACAAAGAATATAATGCAGATTTTTTAAAACTAACTGACGTATCCAAAGAAGAAGAAATTGCAGAAAAAATTTCAAATTTTGACTCTGTAATATCTACAATGAGTACAGAAAATGAAATGACAAATTTAGATTCGCTTCTTTATAGCTTAAACTTTATAGTTTTGGTAATAGTTTTTGTATCATCAGGGCTTGCACTTGTTGTACTATATAATCTTACAGATATTAACGTAGATGAAAGAAAAAGAGAACTTTCTACAATAAAAGTATTAGGTTTTAAACCAAAAGAAATCACACTATATATATATAGAGAAACTTTAATACTTTCTGTTATGGGAATACTTTTAGGATTTGTTTTTGGAAGAATATTACATCTTTGGATAGTTGTAACGCTTGCTCCAACAAATATACTTCTTGACCCAGTAATGAATTTTAAAAACTATTTTATATCTATGGCAATAACAATATTTTTTATACTTACTGTAATGTTTATAGTGCATGAAAAATTAAAGAAAATTGATATGGTGGAATCATTAAAAACACCTGAATAAAAAGGAGAAAACATGGCATTAATATTATATTTCAACCCTAAAAATAATGATAGAGAAAGAAGATTAAAAGAAATTTTAGAAGAGTTTAATTACGATCTTAAAATAATATCAATGAAAGATTTAGACCAAAAGGTAGGATATCTTGCAGAAATTGAAGGATACCAAAAAATAGATATTGAAAGTGATTTTGATAAAAATGTTGATTTTGAATTTTTACTTCTTAAAGATGTAAAGAAAGAAGAAATGTATAAATTTTTAGATTACCTTCAAAATTCAGACTTTTATGTAGAGCATAAAGCAGGACTTACAAAAACAAATAAAGATTGGACTCTTAGAAAACTTCTTGGAGAAAATGACGATGAATATAGAAGTATGCTTTTAATTAATAAAATAAGTTCCTTAATAAAATATTCAAAAAATATTATGAATGAATATGGAAATGATGAAAAAATAAATTCAGTAATAGATGAAATAAATGACTACATGACAAATACTAGATCGTTTGACTATGAAAAAGCTTCAAATTTGTATAATAAGTTAAGCTTTACACTTTCAAATACTGTAAATAAATACATGAAGTAAAAATATAATTTAACTTTTTTATAATTTGGAGGAATTTATGAATTATAGTGAAAATGGCAAACAATATCATATAAATGTTGATGAGAATGACATTGGAAAATATGTTATTTTACCAGGAGATCCAGGAAGAGTTGAAAAGATTTCTAATTTCTTAGATAATCCTATTAAAACAGGTGAAAATAGAGAATATGTAACTTATACTGGAACTTTAGAGGGAGAAAAAGTTTCTGTAACTTCAACAGGAATTGGAGGCCCTTCTGCTGCAATTGCAATGGTTGAACTTTCAAAAATTGGTGCTCACACTTTTATAAGAGTAGGCACATGTGGTGGAATGCAAAAAAATGTAAAAAGTGGCGATATAGTTATAGCAACTGGTGCAATAAGAGCCGAAGGTACAAGTAGAGAATTTGCTCCAATTGAGTTTCCAGCTGTAGCAAATTTTAATATAGTAAATGAGCTTGTAAAAGCATCTAAAAAATTAAATTTAAATTTTCACACAGGAATTGTTCAATGTAAAGATTCGTTTTATGGACAACACGAACCTGAAAATATGCCAGTTTCTTATGAACTTACAAATAAATGGAATGCTTGGCTTAAACTAGGAACTCTTGCAAGTGAAATGGAATCTGCAGCACTTTTTACAGTTGCATCTTACCTAGGTGTAAAATGTGGATCGTGTTTTTTAACAGTTGCAAATCAAGAAAGAGAAAAATGTGGTTTAGAAAACCCTGTTGTACACGATACTACATCAGCAATTCAGGTTTCAATTGAAGCATTAAGAAACATAATAAAAAATGATAAAAATAAATAATATACAAGTAGGAGGTAATGATGAAATATTTTTTAATTGGATTTTTATTTTTATGTATCACTATTTGCATAATATATATTTCAAAGCAAGAAAAACAGATAAAAAAAATGCAAAATCAAATAGATGCTTTATATAAAAAAATTAATTAAGCAGGAATATAAAAGTAGTAAATTTAACATATTTACTACTTTTTTTTGTTTAAAATATTAAAAAAATTTTATATCTTTAATAGTATGTAATAATTTATTTACATTAAATATTTTTAATTTTTTGACTATATTTTTCTATTTATTTTAAAAAAATAATATATCTTGATTTTTTAAAATAAATCAAATATTATTAAGATAAGGAGAAAAAAATGTTGGAAGAAATAAAAGAACAAACAAAAAATGCGGTGACTGAATTATTAGAAAAATCTTCTCTAAAAAAGGGAGATATTTTTGTGCTTGGTGCATCTTCAAGTGAAATAGTTGGTGGTGTTATCGGCAAAAATTCAAATGAAGAAGTTGGAAAAGTTGTTGTAAAAGAAATTCTAAATATATTAAATGAAAATGGAATTTATCTTGCAGTTCAAGGCTGCGAACATATTAACAGAGCACTTGTAATAGAAAGAGAGATAGCTTACAAAAAAAATTTTGAAATTGTTTCAGTAATTCCATCCCTTCATGCAGGCGGTGCTATGTCAATGGCTGCTTTTTCTATGATGAAAGACCCAGTAATGATTGAACATGTCTCTGCAGATGCAGGGCTTGATATAGGTGATACATCTATTGGAATGCATATTAAATTCGTTCAAGTTCCTGTAAGGTTAAAAATAAAAGAAATTGGAAAAGCTCATCTTACAGCTTTAAAATCAAGACCAAAATTAATTGGTGGGCAAAGAGCTATTTATAAATAATTATTTTTTACTCTATAATTTAAAATACTGATGATTTCTATTTTAAAAACAGAAACATCAGTATTTTATTTTGATTTTAATTTAATTTTTCAATTTTCACCAAATTTATATATGAATTAACAAGATCTGCATCTGGAATATCATTTACAACAAGTGATGCTGTAGCAGCTGCTAAAGAAACCCTAAAGCTTTCTATATTATCTCCATGTTTTACATATGTTCCAATAAAACCTGCAATCATTGAATCTCTTGCACCAACTGTATTAATTACATCTACGTCTATTCCAAGTCCTCTGTATATATCACCATTTTCAGAAAAGAACATTGCTCCATTTTCTGCAAGCGAAATAATTACATTTTTTGCTCCAAGCTTTATAATTTCTTTTCCAGCTTTAATTATTTTTTCATCGCTATCAAGCTTTACATTAAACATTTCTTCAACGTCTTCCCTATTTGGTTTTACAAGAACTGGCCTTTCTTTTATAGCATCTGGTAAATACTTTGCAGGAATATCTATTACAAAACTTGCTTTATTTGCTTTACATACAGATATCATTCTTTGATAAATATCATAATTTTTTAATACTGGAAGACTTCCTCCCATTATAACTGTATCACCTTCTGCAACTCTTGATAGATAATAAATAAGCTCATTTACTTCACTTTCTTTAACACTTGGACCTACTGAATTAATATAAGTTTCTTTTCCATTTGAAATAAATTTTACATTTGTTCTTGTAGGCTCTGAAATTGTTACAAAATCGGTTAAAATATTTTCTTTTTTCATCCAATCTTCAATAAATAAACCTTGGAAACCACCAACAAAACCTGTTGCAACAGTTGGTATTCTTAATCTTTCTAACATTCTTGAAACCCTAAGTGCTTTTCCTCCTGGAACTGTATATTCTTTTTCAATTCTATTCATTTTTCCAGTTTTAATGTCATTTGTAGGTATATATAAATCCACTGACGGATTTAATGTAACTGTATAAATCATTATTCCCTCCAATTAATTTATTCAACTTTTAATTCTTTTATTGCCTCAATTATTTCTTCCATATGCATTGCCCTTGAGCCTTTTACAAGAACAAGCGTAGATTTTACTATTATATATTTTAATTCATCTATTAAATCATTTTTACTTTCAAAATGGTAAATTCTATTTTTAGGATAAGTTTTTAAAGCTTGATTATATATGTATTTACTTAAATTTCCAAAAAGCAAAACATAATCTATAGATTTTGGATCTAACTTTTCTCCAATTTCTCTGTGAAGTTCTTCTTGATTTTCGCCAAGCTCCAACATATCTCCTAAAACAGCAATTTTTCTTTTATATCCTTGAAGAAATTTCATAGTCTCAAGTGCCTGTGTTAAATTTTGAGGATTTGATTTATATGCGTCATTTAAAATGTCAAAGCCTTTACATTCAATTATTTCATTTCTATTCTTTGTAGATTTTACTTCTTTAAGACCTTCTTTAATTTTTTCATTGTCTATTTGTAAAATATTTCCTATTAAAACAGCAACTGCTCCGTTATAAATTTGATGATTTCCTAAAAGAGGAACATTATAAATATTTTCTTCATGTGAAAAGCTATTTCCAAATCGATTTGAATCTATTTCTTTTACTATAAAATCATTGTCGTCATTTTGACCAAATGTAATGACTTTTTGATTGTTTTTAATTTTATCTTTAAATTGTGGAAAGACTTTTTTTAAAGTGATATCATCTCCATTATATATAAAAATTCCATCATCTGAAAGAGAATTTAATATTTCTAATTTTGCTTCTGCTATTCCTTCTCTTGACTTAAGCTTAAGTAAATGGCTATCGCCAATATTTGTAATTACTGCAATATCAGGATTTACAATATCTGTTAAAACATTCATTTCATTAAAATCTTCAATTCCCATCTCAACAATTCCAACTTGTGTGTCATCGTCAAAGTTTAAAATTGTTTTTGGAACTCCAATTTCATTATTCAAATTTCCATAGGTTTGTTTTGTTTTATATTTTTTTGAAATTACAGTTTTTAAAAGATCTTTTGTAGTTGTCTTTCCATTTGAACCTGTAATTCCAATTATTTTTATATTAAGTTCTTTTCTATATGATTTTGCAAGATCTTGCAATGCTTGTTTTGTATCTTTTACAACAATATATGGAATATTTATATTTTGTGCGATTTTATAATTTTCATCTATTAAAAAAGCTGTTGCACCTTTATTTTCACTTTCTTTTATGAAAATTCTTCCATCAAATTTTTCTCCTATAATTGGAATATATAAGTTATTTTTATCTATAGTTCTTGAATCTATTGAAATCCCTTCTATTTCTAAATTTTCATCAAATTTAGAATCAAGATGACCCGATACCATTTTTGCTATTTGTGAAAGTGTTCTTTTTATCATAATTTTTCCTCTATCAGTTCATCTAAAAATTTTTCAAAGTTAACATCATATGTTTTTTCCCAAAGTCTTGCAAAAAATGATGATGGAGTAAGCCCTGGAAATGTATTTATTTCATTTATAAAAAATTCATGACTTTCTTTTTTATAAAATATATCTACCCTTGCAAATCCCTCACAGTGACAAGCAATATATGCTTTTTTTGCAATTTCTCTGGCTTTTGTTTCATCTTCAGAATTCATCTCATATGGAACTTTTTCAATTGTTTCTTTGTCAAAGTATTTAGCATCATAATCTAAAAAAGTATGATTTGAAATGTAAGCTCCTGGCTTACTTGTTTTTGGGTTTATATCCCCTACCACTGATATTTCTATTTCTTGAGCTTCAATTAATTCTTCAATTAAAGCTTTTTTATCATATTTTAAAGCTTCATTTATATATTTTTTTAAATCTTCTCTATTTAAAGCTTTGTTTACTCCTATTGAAGAACCATTTGCAGATGGTTTTACAATCATAGGAAATTTTATATATTCAATACACTCATCTAAAAATTTTTCATCTAATGAAGAACTTGTACATGTCATGTACCTTGCTTGTTTTATATTGTGAAGTTGAAAAATATCATTTGATGTTTCTTTATCCATACAAATTGCCGATGATAAAACTCCATTTCCAATATATTTTATTCCACATATATCCAAAAATCCCTGAAGTTTACCATCTTCTCCAAAATTACCATGAACACATGGTATTACTAATGAATTTTCACGGTCATTTACATCATTTAAAAAATCAAAAATTGATTTTGAAAAATCATCATCGGTTTTTCTTACCAAATCAAATTCGCTTTTTATATTTTCAAAATTAAAAGGCTTTGAAAAATGCCCTCTTTTATCAATATATACAATTTTTAATTCGTATTTTTCTTTATTTAAATTTTCACAAATATTTTTTGCAGATCTTAAAGAAATATCATGTTCTGTAGACGGCGATCCGCATAAAAGATAAATTTTTTTCATTATTTTCCTTTCAAAATTAATAATATGACAACTATTTTTTATAATGATACTTCAAGAAAGACTGTTTATTCAACTTTAACTTTGTTTTTTTAGATATTAATGCTAAAGTAATATTAGAAAATAAAATTTAATGGAAAAAATTATGACAGAGCAAAAAACAAATAAAATTTTAAATAAAAATTTACAAAGAGGAAATGGAATCATTATGCCAATATTTTCTTTACCAAGTAATTATGGTATCGGAACATTTGGAAAAGCCGCTTATGAATTTGTAGATTTTTGTGCAAACTCTTCAATAAAATATTGGCAAATACTTCCATTAGGCCCTACAAGTTATGGAGATAGCCCTTATCAATCTTTTTCATCATTTGCTGGAAATCCATATTTTATTGATTTAGATTTATTAAAAGAAGATTCTCTTTTAAAAGAAGAAGATTACATTAACGTAGATTTTGGAGATAACCCAAGATATGTGGATTATTCAATTCAATATAATATGCGATATAGAATACTCAAAAAAGCATATGAAAATGGAAAAGAAAAACTAAAAGAAGATATTAAAATTTTTAGAGAAAAAGAAAAATTTCGGCTTGATGATTATGCACTTTATATGGCAATAAAAACTGAAAAACTAGATGTAAGTCGGTTGGAATTTCCAAAAGAATATAAAGAAAGAGAAAGTTTATCTCTTGAAAAATTTTCAAAAGAACATGAAGAAGAGATAAATTTTTACATATTTGTTCAATATGAATTTTTTAAACAATGGAATAATTTAAAAACATATGCAAATAGAAAAAAAATTAAAATAATCGGTGATATTCCAATATATGTTGCTATGGACTCGGCAGATGCCTGGGCAAATAGTAATATTTTAAAACTTGATGAAAATAAAAATCCTATATTTCTTTCAGGAGCTCCTCCAGATGGATTTAACGAAAATGGTCAACTTCGGGGAAATCCACTCTACGATTGGGATAAAATGGAAGAAAATAATTTTAAGTTTTGGATTGATAGACTTATGATAAATAATAAATTATTTGATATAATAAGGCTTGATCATTTTATAGGATTTAATAGATATTATGAAATACCATCAACTGATGATAATGCAAAATATGGAAAATGGGTCGATGCAAAACCTGAAAAATTTTTTAAAACAGTTTTGGAAAAAATCCCAGATATACAATTTATAGTAGAAGATTTAGGAGTTATAACAGATGAAATAAGAAAAATGAAAAATAACTTTAACTTTCCTGGAATGAAAGTTATTCAATTTGCATTTGATTCTTCAATGAAAAGTGAAAATCTACCTCATAATTATGAAAAAAATAGTGTATGCTATTCTTCAACACATGACCAGTCAACTATTAATGGATGGCTTAATTCATTAGATGAAGAAAACTTGCAAAGAGTAAAGAACTATTTTGCACTTACAGATGAAGAAGGATATAATTGGGGAATAATTAGAGGGCTTATGAGTTCAGTTTCTACAATTTCTATTTTTGAAATTCAAGATTTTTTAAATTTATCAGATGATGCAAGAATAAATTTTCCAGGAAAAAGTGGAGGAAATCGGAAACGGAGAACATTAAAAGAAGATTTTAGTAACGAACTTTCAGAAAAAATTAAAAAAATGGGCAATTTATACGACAGAAATTAGGAGAATTATGGAAAAGAAAAGATTTATTGAAAGATATAAAGAAAATGTAGTTAGAAAATATTCTAGAAGATTTGAAGATGTAAATGATAGAGAAAAATATAATGCATTATGTGATACATTAATGGAAGAAATAAATCAAAAATGGATTTTATCAAGAGAAAAATCAAGACTAGAAAGAAAAGCATATTATTTTTCTGCAGAATTTTTAATGGGAAGAGCTTTAGGATGTAATCTTTTAAATCTTGGACTTTATGATGAAGTTAAAGAAGCTTTATCAGAAATAAAAATTGACATAGAAGATCTCGAAACAAGAGAAGAAGATGCAGCACTTGGAAACGGCGGCTTAGGAAGACTTGCTGCATGCTTTATGGATTCAGCTGCAACAATGAATGATAATCTGTGTGGATACGGAATCAGATATAGCCAAGGTATATTCAAACAAAAAATAGAAAATGGATTTCAGGTTGAAGAAGGCGATGATTGGCTTAAAAATGGAGACGGTTGGTCTATAAGAGTTGAATCTGATGCAAAAATAATTTCATTTAGAGATCAAAAAGTAAAAGCTGTGCCTTACGATATGCCTGTAATTGGATATAAAAATGGAAAAATTAACACTTTAAGATTATGGCAAGCAGAAGCATTTAATGATTTTGATTTTACAAAATTTAATAATTTTCAATACGACGGTGCAGTATCTGAAAAAAATAGAGCAGAAGACATAACAAGAGTTTTATATCCAAATGACGATCAAAGACCTGGAAAAGTTTTAAGACTAAAACAACAATATTTTTTCTCATCTGCAAGCATACAAGATATGGTTGAAAGATATAAAAAAGATTTTCCAGAAGATATAACATTTAAAGACTTTTCAAAGTATAACACTATTCAACTTAACGATACACACCCTGTTATAGCAATTCCTGAACTAATTAGAATTTTACTTGATGAACAAGATCTTTCATGGGATGAAGCTTTTAGAATTTGTACAGAAACTTTTAATTTTACAAATCATACAGTTTTACAAGAAGCACTTGAAAAATGGACTGTTGATATAGTTACAGAAGTAAACCCTAGAATAAAGGATATAATTTTTGAAATAAATAGAAGATTAATCGAAAAATTTAAACAAAAAGGTATTTCTGACTATGAAATAGAAAAATATAAAATAGTCCATGATGATGTAGTTGAAATGGCTTATCTTGCAGTTTATGTTTCAAGAAAAGTAAATGGAGTTGCAAAAATTCATTCTAATATTTTAATAAATGATACATTAAGTCAATGGTATAAAATCATGCCAGAAAAATTTTCAAATAAAACAAATGGAGTAACTCCTAGACGTCGGCTTATGTATGCAAATCCTAAACTTTCTAATTTTATTACAAAAAGGCTTGGAAATGAAGAGTGGAAATACAATCTTTCAAAGCTAAAAGAGCTTGAGAAATTTGTCGATGATGAAGAAACTCTTAAAGAACTTATGGATATAAAAAAATATAACAAAGAAAGACTTGCAAGATATCTCAAAACAAATGAATCCATTTCAGTAAATACAAATTCTATTTTTGATATTTTGGTAAAAAGAATTCATGAGTATAAGCGTCAACATTTATGTATATTACATTGTCTATATTTATATTTTAGATTAAAGGAAGATAAAGATTTTGATATATATCCTACAACATATATTATTGGAGGAAAAGCGGCTCCTGGATATTACAGAGCAAAAGGAATTATTAAATTCGCAAATGAAGTATCTAGACTTATAAACGGAGACAGTGAAGTATCAAAAAAATTAAAATTGGTTTTTATATCAAATTATAGAGTAACATATGGAGAAAAATTATTTCCTGCAGCAGATATTTCAGAACAAATTTCAACAGCAGGTAAAGAAGCATCTGGAACTGGAAATATGAAATTCATGATGAATGCAGCACCAACAATTGGAACTTATGATGGAGCAAATATTGAAATTTTTGAAGCATCAGGAGAAGAAAATAATTTCAGATTTGGAAATACTGTAGAAGAATTAGAAAAACTTAGAGAAAGTTATGACCCATATGAAATTTATAATTCCGATAAGTATTTAAAAAGAGCTTTAGATGCATTAATAGATGGAACACTTTCAGATGACGGATCTGGTATGCTTTCAGACCTTTATAGTGAACTTACAATGAATGGAAGAGATACTTATTTCGTTCTTGCAGATTTTAATGCATATAGAAAAGCACATGAAGAAGTATCCAAAACTTATAAAGATAAAAATAAATGGGCAAAGATGGCATTAATGAATTTAGCAAACTGTGGAAAATTTTCATCAGATAGAACTATTAAGGAATATGCTGATGAAATATGGTATATATAATGAATTTTGATGTATTAATAGGACTTTTAATTCCTTTTATAGGAACCACTTTAGGCTCTTTTTGTGTTTTTTTCATGAAAGATAAAGAATTAAATGGAAAAACTCAAAAAACTCTTTCAGGTTTTGCAGCAGGAGTTATGGTTGCAGCAAGTATATGGTCATTACTTATTCCATCAATGGAAATGTCAAATAAAATGGGGAAATTTTCACGGATACCTTCGGCAGTTGGTTTTATGATAGGAATAATTTTTCTTCTTATACTTGATAATATTATTCCACATCTTCATGTAGACTCTAAAAAGCCTGAAGGAATAAAAGCATCTTTTAAAAAAACAACAATGCTTGTTTTAGCCGTAACTCTCCATAATATTCCAGAAGGAATGGCTGTAGGAGTATCTTATGCTGGATTTATTGAAGGTTTTGGAAATGTTACAATTACATCTGCTTTTGTACTTTCAATTGGAATTGCCATACAAAATTTTCCTGAAGGTGCAATAATTTCGATGCCTTTACATTCACAGGGTGAAAGTAAACTTAAAGCATTTGTAAATGGAACACTATCAGGAGCAGTAGAACCTGTTGCTGCAGTTCTTACAATTCTACTTACGCATATTTTAGTTCCATTTTTACCATATTTACTTTCTTTTGCAGCAGGAGCAATGATGTATGTTGTTGTCGAAGAACTTATTCCAGAAGCTACAGGAGAAGGAGAAAGCCATACAAACTTAGGAACTATAGGATTTTCTTTAGGATTTTGCCTAATGATGATTTTAGATGTAATGCTTGGATAAAATATAAGAAAAGATAGGAAAAAATGAAAAATTTTATTGATTATTTGGGAATAGAATTTATTGAAATCTCTTTTGAGAAAAGTATTAATAAACTTTACCTTAAAGATGAATTTTATAATTTAAGAGGAGCAATTCAAGGAGGAGTGATTTTTACGCTTGCAGATAGTTCGTCAGGATATGCTGCAAATAAAAAGTCAAAAGCTGTAACTCTCTCGTCAAATATAAATTATATAAATGCAGGATTAAAATCAAAAAAAATAGAATATATCACATCGACTGCAAGCCTTATAAAAGCAGGCAAAAAAACAGCAGTTTATGATGTTGAAGTAAAAACATCGGAAGGCGAAATTCTCGCAAAAAGCATTTTTACATATTATTTTTTGGATAAAAAATAATATAAGTTAAAAATTTAAAACTAAAAAGGGTATTTATGTATATAATTACGTAAATACCCTTTTTAATTTAGGAGATGAAAAAATGCTTGAAAACTATGATAAAAATTATAACTATAAAAATTTTAAAATAAAAGACTTAGGAGAAAGACTTGCAAGACTTCAAAGAATTGCAACATCAATGAATATAGCAACGTTAATTATAATTGATGGTTTTGAATCATCAGGAAGAGGATATGCTATAAAAAAACTCACTGAAAAATTAAATCCAAAACACATGAGAGTTGAAGTTTTTAATAAAAGAAGTGAAAAAGAAAAAATATATATGAAAAAATTTTGGGATGCTATACCTAAATATGGAGATATTAAAATATTTAATAGGTCTTATTATTTTGACTTATTTAATGATTTAAATATAAAAAAAGATGAACTTGATAAAAAATTATTTGCAATAGAAAATTTTGAAAAAGCACTATATGATGACCATTATATAATTATGAAATTTTTTATAGACGTTACAGAAGAAAATCAAAAAGAAAGAATTGATAAATACTTAGATACAGATTATACAAGTTTTTATGTAGATAAAACAGATAAAAATCAAAATAAAAGTTACCAAAAGTATAGAAATCATATAGATGAAATTTTAGAGAATACAAATTTTGAAAAAATAAACCGGAATATAGTTGATGGAAAAAATATTAAAAATGCTACAAAAGAAATATTAGCAAAATCAATCTCAAAATTTGAAAAAGGAATTGAAAGAGTAGCAATTAAAAGAGAAAATGGAATTAGAAATAATAGAAAATACAAAGAAAAATCATTTATTCTAGAAAATCTTGATCTAAATAAAAAAATTTCAGAAGATGAATACAAAAAAAACTTAAAACCTTTACAAAAAAAAGCAAACGAACTTGCAATGAAGTTCTTAAACGACAATAGAAATATTTATTTAGTTTTTGAAGGAGTTGATGCTGCAGGAAAAGACGGATCAATTGAAAGACTAGTTAAAAAAATTGACCCAAGAGCTTATACTGTTTTTGCTATTTCAGCCCCAGATGAACAAGAAAATAGCTTTAACTATTTATGGAGATTTTATAGAGACTTTACAAGTCAAAGGAAAATATCAATTTTTTCAAGATCTCGGTATGGCAGAGTAATGGTTGAAAGAGTTGAAGGATTTGCAAATGACAATGAGTGGGAAAGAGCATATGATGAAATAAACAATATGGAAAAAGAAATTGTATCTTCAAACGATATTGTATTAAAATTCTTTGTTGCAATTGATAAAAAAACACAACTAAAAAGATTTGAAGAAAGAGAAAACGATGAGGACAAACAGTTTAAAATAACATCAGAAGATTGGAGAAATAGAGAAAAACGGGATTTATATATTTCAGCAATGGATGAAATGCTAATGAGAACAAATACAAAATATGCCCCACGGATAGTTGTCGAAGGAAATGATAAAAAATATGCAAGAATAAAAGTGTTAAAAGAATTTATAAATTTTTTAAATAAAAAATTTAATTAATAAAAAATTTCATTTTAAAAAGGGCTTTAAAAAGCCCTTTTATTTTTTAATTTTCTCTTTCTTTTTTTAAATCTTTTTCAATTAATTTATCAAGAACTAGTTCATAACCATCTGCCCCATAATGCAAAGATCTATTAACTCTAGAAATGGTTGCTGTACTTGCACCTGTCTGTTCTTCTATTTCATTGTAAGTTTTTCTTATTTTTAAAAGTTTTGCAACTTCAAGTCTTTGTGCAATTGAATGAAGTTCTCTTGCTGTACAAACATCTTCAAAAAATTTGTAGCATTCCTCTTTATCATTTAACATTAAAATTGCTTCAAACAATTCATCAATATCAGCACTTTTTAATTTTGAATCTGTCATAAAATCTCCTTCTAGAATAGGCCTACTATATTTCCATCTTCATCAATATCAATATTTTCGGATGCTGGTACTTTTGGAAGACCTGGCATTGTCATAACATCACCTGTATAAACAACTACAAAACCTGCACCATTACTTAATTTAACATCAGAAACATGAATATCATATTTTGATTTAGGATTTACATTGTTTTTATCATCTGAAAGAGAATATTGGGTTTTTGCAACACAAATTGGAAGGTTTCCGTAGCCATCTTTTTGAAGTTTTTTTAAAGTCTTTAAAGCTTTGCTACTAAAAACTACCCCATCTGCTCTATATATTTCATGTGCTACTTTTTCAATCTTTTTTGTAAGTTCAAGATTATTATCGTAAAGAGGTGTAAAATCATTTTCTTTTTCAGATAATGTTTTTACATATTTTGCAAGTTCAATTGCCCCTTCTGATCCTTTATGGAATACGTCTGTTTCAATTGCCTTTATACCTGTGCTTTCTACTAAATCAATTAAAAGCTTAATTTCATTTTCAGTATCAGAATCAAATTTATTAATTGCAACTACAACTGATGGACCATATTTTTTCATATTTTCGATATGAATTCTTAAATTTTCAAATCCTTCTTTTAGTGCATCCAAATCTTCTTTTTCTATCTCTTTAAGATCAGCTCCACCATGATATTTTAATGCTCTTACACTTGCAACTATTACTGTAACATTTGGTTTAAGGCCTTCTTTATTGCATTTTATATCAAAGAATTTTTCAGCTCCAAGGTCTGCTCCAAAGCCTGCTTCAGTTACTGCAAAATCACATAATTTCAATGCTGATCTTGTAGCAATTACAGAGTTACATCCGTGAGCTATATTTGCAAAAGGTCCACCATGTATTATTGCAGGGGTATTTTCAAGTGTTTGCACAAAATTAGGTTTAATTGCATCTTTAAGAAGTACTAAAACTGCACCTGTTGCATGAAGTTGTTCCAAAAATACTGGTTCATTGTCATAAGTATAACCTATAACCATCTTTGAAACTTTTTCTCTCAAATCTTCAGTATCTTTTGCCAAGCAAAATACTGCCATAAGTTCACTTGCAGCTGTTATATCAAAACCATCCTGCCTTGTAAAACCGTTTGTCCTTTTTCCAAGACCAACAACAACTTCTCTTAATGATCTATCATTTAAATCAAGACATCTTCTCCAAATAATTCTTGAAGGGTCAATGTTTAATGTATTCTTGAAATAAATGTGATTATCTATAAGTGATGCAACCAAATTAACAGCTGATGTTATTGCGTGAAAATCTCCTGTAAAATGAAGATTTATATCTTCCATTGGTACAACCTGAGAATATCCTCCTCCAGCAGCGCCACCTTTTATTCCAAAAGAAGGTCCTAAACTCGGTTCTCTTAATACTGAAATCGATTTATAACCAATTTTATTAAGAGCCATCGATAAGCCGATGTTCATTGTTGTTTTTCCTTCTCCAAGAGGTGTAGGATTTATTGCTGTTACTAAAACAAGTTTTGCTTTATCCTTTCTATCTCTAATTGTTTCAAAATCTACCTTTGCTTTGTAATTTCCGTATTTTTCGTATTCTTTAATATCCAAATCATCTAGAATTTCAGAAATGTCTTTCATTTTCGATTCTCTTGCTATTTCAATATCTGTTTTCATAAACACCTCACAATTTAAAGAATTTCTCTAAATATCATTATATCAATATTAACACTTTAATACAAGACTGTATTTAAAATTTAATCATATTCTTTTTCTTTAACTCCAGTTGTGAAATTTATTTTGTATTTTTGAAAAATCATTTTTAAAATTTTTCCTTGATAAACCTCATTATTTTCATCACTATTTTCTATAATTTCAGATGGATCAAATAAAACTATTTTTGATGTTCTCCCCTCTGCTGGCATTAGTTCAAGTTGAAATTTATAATTATTTTTATCTTGCATATAAGTTCTTAATATATCTACAAATTTACCATAGTCGTAGTCATTGTAATCTTTAAATTCAAGTTCAACCAAATATTCATCATTTGTTTTTATCCTACAAATACATTTTTTTGAAATGTAACCTGTTTCCATTCCATTATTAAGATTTGTTATACTAAGCTTTGTTGTATTCATTGGTGAATTAAAATCTCTTGTAACAAGATAAAAAAGATCAGAATATGAAATTTCTCTTGTAATATTTTTTTCTGTTAAATCATCTTTTTTTAATTCATCTTCATTTTCTTTAATAAAATCATCACTTTTTTTAGTATCTGAATTTTTATTTTCAGATGAATAGCTTGAAGGTTTTCTTATTCTTCCAAAATTTTTTGAAGTTTCATTATCTTTTTTGGTTATTTTTGCTTTTGAATTAAGTTTTGGAATATTAAATGATAACTTTCTTTTTAAAGATTCCCCTTTTATAGATAAAGATTCTTTTTCATCTTTAATATATTTGTATGTGTTAAAAAGAGTTTTAAATATCATATATATGAAAGCAACATTTATGAAAATCAATTTTATATTTGATGGAATAAAATTATTTGTGTCAACTGATGAAATAATCATTACAATTAGAAAAGGTAAAGAACCTGTAAAATTAAAAATTCCGCCAGTTTTCTCTTTTCCATAAAATCCCTTTACATCTCTTCTAAAAAATTTTAAAATCTTAAATACAAATACAGCAAATGAAATTACATAAAGTATATTTATAATCAACTTTAAATTATCATTTACAGAATATAAATCTAAAAATTTTAGTGCATTATCAAGTATAAATGTAATTGCAAGAAGCAAAGTTCCTGTTTTCCATAAAAGGCTTGAAAGCAAAATTAAGAGTATAAGAAAAATAATTCCAAAAATTGCCACGTATTTCAGTAAATCTTGGTTTATAAAGCCTATTGTATTTATAATGTCTGAAAAACCGTTAAGATTTATCTGATTTATATTATTTAAAAAATTATCTATAAAATCCATTTTTTCTCCTTTAATTAAAGATTAAAATTGACGTATGTGTATAAAATATGTATAATATTTCAATAAGCCGAAATAGCTCAATAGGTAGAGCATCTGTATCGTAAACAGCAGGTTGCGGGTTCAAGTCCTGTTTTCGGCTCCAATATAGCCAGAATTTTTTCTGGCTTTTTGTTTTTTCTTTTTATATTATATTACCTTATTTTAAAATAATATAAACTGTTATATAATCAAGTTTTTTTTAAATAAATCAAAATTTTAATGCTGATTTTTTATTTATTATTATTTTAATTTTCAATTAATAAAATATTTGTAATAATTAACTCACTATATAAAAAGTACGTTTATCTTTTATTTATTCTATTATAGTATAATTCTTTTTGAAAGGATGTGAAAAATGGATCTTTCAAATTTAAATGACAAACAAAAAGAAGCGGTTTTAAATACTGGTGGTGCTTTACTTGTTTTAGCAGGTGCAGGAAGTGGAAAAACAAGAGTTTTAACTACAAAAATTGCTTATGTAATAGAAGAGGAAAATATCTTAAAAAATAATATAGTTGCTATTACTTTTACAAATAAAGCAGCAAATGAAATGAAAGAAAGAATTTCATCTCTTTTAAATGAAGATATATCAGATTTATGGATTGGAACTTTTCATTCAGTTTGTGCAAGAATTTTAAGATATGATATTGATAAAATTGGATATGATAGAAACTTTACAATTTATGATACAGCAGATCAAAAATCTCTTATAAAAGAAATAATTAAAGATAATAATTTTGATGATGATTTAAACCCTTCTATGCTTATATCTCTTATAAGTAAACTTAAAAATGCAGATATTTCTCCTGAAAAATTTCTTAAAATAGATACGTTTTATGTAAATCAAGAAGTTATTTATGAAGTTTATAAAGAATATGAAAAAAGAAAATTTGAATATAACGCTCTTGATTTTGATGATCTGATTTTAAAAGTTTTGGAACTTTTTGAAAAATCAAAGAAAACTCTAGACTACTATCAAAAAAAATTCGAATATGTTTTTGTGGATGAATATCAGGATACAAATAAAAGTCAATATGAACTTATAAAATATTTTTCAGGATTTCATAAAAACATTTGTGTTGTTGGAGATAATGACCAATCAATATATTCTTTTAGAGGAGCAGATGTTTCAAATATTTTAAATTTTGAAAGAGATTTTAAAGGTGCTGATGTAATAAAACTTGAACAAAATTACAGATCAAACCAAAAAATACTTAATGTTGCAAACTCTTTAATAAAAAATAACACCCAAAGAAAAGATAAAAAACTTTGGAGTGATAAAAAAAGTGGAGATGATGTAATATATGTAAGAGCATCAAATGAAAATGAAGAAGCTTACTTTGTAGTAAACAAAATAAAAGATTTAATAAATGAAAAATATAGCTTAAATGATATTGCTATTCTTTATAGAACAAATTCTCAATCAAGAACATTTGAAGAAGGTTTAATGAGAAATGATATAAATTACAAAGTAGTAGGCGGTTTAAAATTTTATGATCGTAAAGAAATAAAAGACATAATTTCATATCTTCAAATAATAGTAAACAGAAAAGATGACATATCTCTTAAAAGAATAATAAATGTTCCAAAAAGAGGAATAGGAAATAAAACAATTGAAAATCTTGAAAATTATGCAAGAAATATAGGTTTTTCAATGATAGAAGTAATTGAAAATAAAAACTTACGTTTAGGATTAAATGATAGGACAAATTCTTTGCTAGACAAATTTTTTAATCCTTTAAAAGATATATTTTTAAATTTTGAAAACTATACAATTGTAGAACTTATTAATGAAATTTTGGATAAATCAGGCTATCTTTCATCATTAAAAACAAGCTATAGTGTTGAAGATAGATCAAGAATAGAAAATATCAATGAATTTATATCATCAGCAGATGATTATGAAAAAGAAAATCCAGAAAATACAATTTATGATTATCTTGAAAACTTATCTCTTTTAAGTGATTTAGATAAAACAGAAGAAACAGAAAATTCTGTAAGTCTTATGACAGTTCATTCATCAAAAGGTTTGGAATTTAAAATCTGTTTTGATGTAGGTCTTGATGAAGGTCTTTTTCCATCAAAAAGATCTGTTGATGAAGGAAATCTTGAAGAAGAAAGAAGACTTTTTTATGTTGCAATAACCCGTGCAAAAGAAAAATTATTTATTACATCATCTGAAACAAGAAGAATTTATGGAAATGTAATGGTATATAAACAGTCAAGATTTATAGATGAAATAAGAGATAAAATAGTTGAAAAACCATTAGCTATACATAAAAAAACTTTTGTTAACAATTCTTTTAATTTTGAAAATGTTAAACATGCAATAGAAAAAGAAAAAATTAGAGAATCAATATTAAATAAAAAAAAGAAAATAAATATTGAAAAATCAAAAGAAAAATCTTTTTCTGTTGGAGATAAAATAAAGCATAAAAAGCGGGGTATTGGAATGGTTGTAATGATAAAAGATACAGAAGATGGAAAAGAACTTACAATTTCTTTTGAAAAAAAAGGAATAAAAAAATTAAACCAAAACTACGCTCCAATTGAAAAGGCATTATAATGAATGAAATGAATAAAAAAGAAATTATTAATGAATTAATAAAACAAATTAATGACTTAAATTATTACTACTACACACTAGATAACCCTAAAGTATCAGATGGTGAATATGATAAAATATATAAAAAACTATCTGACCTTGAAAAAGAAACAGGATATATTAGAGAAGACTCCCCCACCCAAAGAGTTGGAGGAGAAATACTTGAAAAATTTCAAAAACATTATCATATAAATAGACTCTATTCCCTAGATAAAAGTCAGTCTTATGATGAAATAAAACTTTGGATTGAAAGAGCCGAAAAATTAAGATCAAATTACAATCAAAATCATGAAGAAAAACTTCCAAAACTTGAATATATATGTGAATATAAATTTGATGGTCTTACAATTAATTTAACATATGAAAATAAAGTTTTAAAATATGCATCAACAAGAGGAAATGGTATTGTTGGAGAAGAAATTAAACCACAAATACTTACAATACCGTCAATTCCACTTTCAATAAGCGAAGAAGGAACTTTTGAAATTCAAGGCGAAGGTTTAATGCCACTTTCATCTTTGGAAAAATATAATGAAACTGCTGAAGTTAAATTAAAAAATGCAAGAAATGCAGCAGCTGGTGCACTTAGAAATTTAGATACATCAATAACTGCAAAAAGACATCTAACTGCATACTTCTATAACATTCCCACAAGTCCAATAAATTTTAAAAGTGAAGAGGAAATGCTTAATTTCCTTAAAAAACAAAGAATTAAAGTTTATCCAGAATATGAAAAAGTACAAACATATGAACAGATTATAGAAGTGCTTGAAAAAATAAAAACAAAAAGAAAAGAAATAGATATTTTAACCGACGGGGTTGTAATAAAAATTAATGATAAAAAAACCCAAGAAGTTTTAGGGTTTACAAATAAATTTCCAAGACGGGCAATTGCATTTAAATTTGATCCAGATGAATATACAACAATATTAAGAGAAGTAACACGGAATGTAGGAAGAAGTGGAAAAGTTACCCCTACAGCAATTGTAGATCCTGTAGATTTTGGAACAGTAACTGTAAAAAGGGCAACCTTAAACAATTATGACGATATAAAAAGAAAAAAATTAAAATTAAATTCAACAGTATTTATAAGAAGAAGTAATGATGTAATTCCAGAAATTTTAGGTGTTGTTGATGAAAATGAAGAAGGAACAAAAGAAATAGAAAAACCAAAATATTGTCCATATTGTGGAACAAAATTAATAGAAGGTGACGTCCATATTTTCTGCCCAAATTCAATTTCGTGTAAACCTCAACTTGTTGCAAGAATGGTACATTTTGCATCAAGAAACTGCATGAATATAGATGGATTTTCTGAAAAAACAATAACTAAACTAATGAAAGAACTTGATTTAAGTGAAATATATGATATATATGATTTAAAATACGAAGACCTTATAAAACTTGAAGGTTTTAAAGATAAAAAGACAAAAAATCTACTTGAATCAATTGAAAAAAGTAAAAATGTAAATTTAGAAAATTTCATTAATGCACTGGGAATTCCAAATGTCGGAGAAAAAACCGCAAGAGATTTGGCAAATAATTTTAAAACTTTTGAAAAATTAAGAAAATCATCAATCGATGATTTAATAAAAATAAACGATATTGGGGAAATTGTTGCAAAATCAATTGTAGATTTTTTTAATGATGAAAGAATAAAAAATTCAATTAATGAAATTTTAAAACGAGATATTAAAATAAATGAAGTAAAAGAAAGCTTTTCAAATGAACTTAATGAGAAAAAATATGTAATTACAGGTACAATAAGTGATTATACAAGAGATGAAATTAAAGAGTTAATACTTAAAAACGGAGGTAAAGTTTCAACTTCAGTATCAAAAAATACCGATTTTCTACTTGCAGGAGAAAAAGCCGGAAGTAAAAAAAATAAAGCAGAAGAACTGGGAGTTGAAATTTTAGAAAATGAAGATCTTTTTAATTTTTTGGAAAAATTGAAAAAATAATAATTTGAAAGGGAAATAATGAATAAAGAAGAAGTAAGAAAAGTATATAATCTTGCAAGGCTTGATTTAAATGAAGAAAAACTTGAAAAGATAGCAGAAAAATACAACAAAATAATTGAATTTATAAATCCTATTTTTGATGTAAATACAGATTCAGTTGAAGAAACAGATATAGCTTCATCTTTTAATGCAACATTTAGAAAAGATGAAATTAAAAAATCATTAGATAGAGAAGATGCCCTTAAAAATGCAAAAGAAACCGAATATGGACAATTTAAATTAAAATGGGAGCTTTAAAAATGAGCTTAGAAAAAGTAATAGAAAAATACAAAAATGGCGAAATATCAGTAGAAGAAAATATTTCAAATGTATTAAATAAAATTAAAGAAAACGAACTTAACGCATACATTACAATAAATGAAGAAGCAATTGAAGATGCAAAAAAATTAGATGAAAAATTAAAAGAAAATAAACCTTTAGGAAAGCTCTTTGGAATAGCTGTTGCAATAAAAGATAATATTTCAACAAAAAATTTAAAAACAACATGTGCATCTAAAATGCTTGAAGACTTTAAACCAGTTTTTGATGCAACTGTAATTGAAAATTTAAAAAAAGAAGATGCTATAATTATTGGAAAAACAAATATGGACGAATTTGCAATGGGTGGTTCTTCAGAAACATCATATTTTGGAGCAGTAAAAAACCCATTAGATAAAACACTGGTTCCTGGAGGAAGTAGCTCAGGATCTGCAGCAACAGTTTCAAACGGAGATGTTTTAATTGCACTTGGCTCTGATACAGGTGGAAGTGTAAGAGAACCTGCAAGTTATTGCAATGTTGTAGGATACTATCCAACATATTCACTTGTTAGCAGACGGGGTGTTGTTTCAATGGCAAATTCACTCGATCAAGTTGGAGTAGTTGCAAAAAATGTTGATGATGTAGTAGATGTTATTGATGTCATATCTTCTCCAGATGAAAAAGATATGACATCAATTAAAGAAAAATATGATTTTTCAAAAGAAAATTATGATTTTTCAGGTAAAAAAATAGCAATATTTAAAGATTTAAAACAATTTGGAACAGAAGATAGTGTAATAGAAGATTTTAATAAAGCAATTGAAATTGTAAAAAATAAAGGTGCTATAGTTGAAGAAATAGAAAGCGAATATATAAAGTATGCAAATATGGTATACAATATTGTAATGAGTAGCGAAGTTTCAAGTAATATGTCAAGATTTGATGGTATAAGATACGGATTTCACCCTACAGACTATAAAGATGCCGAAGATCTTTTTTTAAAAACAAGATCAAGAGGATTTGGAGAAGAAGTTCAAAGAAGAATTGCAACAGGAACAATGTATCTTTCAGCATCTGACGGACAAAAAATATATAAACAAGGCCTAAAGGTAAGAACTCTTTTAAAAAGAGAAATAAATGAAATACTTAAAAAATATGATTTTATTTTTACCCCAACTACAACAGACCTACCATATAAACTTGGAGAAAAGATTGATAACCCACTTTCTTCATACGATTCGGGAATATTTAATGTAATAGTTAATTTATCAAGCACATGTGCAATATCAGTTCCTATAAGAAAGGGATTATCTGGCTCACTTCAAATAATAGGAGCATCATTTGATGATAAAAATCTTTTAAATGCCGCAAGAGCTTTTGAAGGAGGAAGAGATGAAAACTAAAACACTTATTGGATTAGAAATACATGTTGAATTATCAACAAAAACAAAAATGTTCTGTTCATGTAAAAATGAATTTGGAGCAGTTCCAAATACAAATGTATGCCCTATTTGTTTAGGTCATCCTGGAACACTACCTCAGATGAATGAAGAAGCTGTAAAATATGCAATTATGGCAGGAATTGCTTTTAACTGTGAAATAGTAAATGATATGAAAATGGATAGAAAAAAATATTTTTATCCAGATTTAGTTAAGGGATACCAGATAACACAGCAAGATCTTCCATTTGCAAAGGGAGGATATATTAAACTTGACAGTGGTAAAAAAATAAGACTTAATTCGATTCACATGGAAGAAGATACAGCAAAATCAAACCACTCAGATTCAGGCGAAACATTAATGGACTATAATAGATCAGGTGTGCCTTTAATAGAAATTGTAACAGAACCCGATGTTTCTTCAGCAGATGAAGCAAGAGAATTTTTAGATAAGTTAAGGCAAACTCTTAAATTTTTAGGCGTAAGCGATGTAATAATGGCACAAGGTTCATTAAGATGTGATGTAAATATAAATGTAATAAATGAAGAAAATGGATTTAAAACAAAAATATCTGAAATAAAAAATTTAAATTCAATAAAAGCAGTTGAAAAAGCACTTTTATATGAAGAAAAAAGACATATCTCATTACTTGAAAATAACGATGAAGGCATAAAAGAAACTAGAAGACGGGACGATAGCGATTTTACAACAAAACAAATGAGAGTAAAAGAAGAAGGAATGGATTATAGATTTTCAACAGAAGCTGATATACCTCACATACACATTACAGATAAATTTATTGAAAATATAAAAAATAATCTTCCTGAACTTCCAGAACAAAAACAAAAAAGATATCAAACAGATTACAACCTAAGTGAATACGATGCATATCAACTTAGCCATAACAAAACACTTTCAGATTTATTTGAAAATACAACAAAAATCATTTCTGATGCAAAAGAATCTGCTAATTGGATTTTAACAGAACTTTCAAGAAGGCTAAATGAAGCAGATATTGAAGCAGATGAAATGAATCTTTCTGTAGATAATTTTGCAAAACTTATAAAACTATATAAAGATAAAAAAATAAACAACAATACTGCAAAACAAATTTTAAGAGAAATTTTTGAAAGCAACGAAGATCCAGAAAACCTTGCAAAAGAAAGAAATCTTTTACAAATAAATGATGAAACTTATCTTGAAAATATTGTAAATGAAGTATTAAACGAAAATTCATCTTCAATTGAAGATATTAAAAATGGAAAAGATAGAGCTTTTGGATTTTTAGTAGGACAGGCTATGAAAAAATCGAAAGGAAAAGCAAATCCTAAAGAAGTAAATAAATTACTTAAAGAAAAAATCGAAAAAATGTAAAATAAAAAGGGTGTCAAATAAAAATTTTGATACCTTTTTTATTTTTTACAAACGAAATTTTTACATAAAATATAAATATTAAAAAATTATTTTAAATATTTTTCGCTTTAATTTTAAAACTTTGGCAATAAATATCACTTCATTTTGATTTATTAACGAGTTAGTGATATTATAAAATGAATAATAAGTATAAAAATTTTTCATAATTACTAATACTTTTTTGTATTAGTTAAATAAAATTTAATATATAAGTAAAAGTTATAGCAAGCTAAAAAGTGATTTTTTATTAAAAATACAAAAGAATAAATTTAAAAAATTTTTTAAATAAAATTTATTTACAAGATTATTTTTTAAAGTAAAACTTCTTATAACTTTTAATTATCGGAAATTTGAGGGGAATTTATTATGATATTGTCAAAAAAACAAATGACAGAAGAAGATATAAAACTAAACTATATTACCCCAGCGATTCAAAACAAATGGGGACTTGACCACATAACAATGGAAACAAGAATAACTGACGGTCGTATTAACTTAAAAGGAAATTTGGTTGCAAGAGAAAAACCAAAAAAGGCAGACTATATTTTATATTTAAATAAAAATAAACCTATTGCAATAGTTGAAGCAAAAGATAATAAACATTCTATTTCATATGGTATAGAACAAGCAAAAGTCTATGCAAAAATGCTTGATGTACCTTTTGCTTTTAGTTCTAATGGCGACGGATTTGAAGAATATGATTTTATAACTGGGCTTGAAAGAACTCTTAAAATGGATGAATTTCCAACTGTTGAAGAATTAACTAATCGTTTTGAAGCACAAGGAATAAGTGAAAATGAGAAAAAAATTATTAAACAAGCTTATTATTCAAGCCAAAATTCATATGACCCTCGTTATTATCAAAGAAATGCAATAAACCGTACAGTTGAAGCTATTGCAAAGGGACAAAAAAGAATACTACTTGTAATGGCAACTGGTACAGGTAAAACTTATACAGCCTTTCAAATTGTCTATCGTCTATTAAAAAGTGGACTTAAAAAGAAAGTACTATACTTAGCAGATAGAAATATACTTGTAGATCAATCAATTCAGCAAGATTTCTCCCCATTGGAAAAGACAATTCACAAAGTAAATTTTGCAAAAGATGATCCTTCTATTATTACATCACATGAAGTCTATTTTTCTTTATATCAACAACTAATAGGAAATGAAAATGACGATAACGAAAAGTCAAATGATGAAGAAAATATTGAGCGTTTTAAAAAACTATTTAATAAAGATTTCTTTGATTTAATAATTGTAGATGAGTGCCACAGAGGTTCAGCTAAAAAAGACAGCAATTGGCGTAAAATACTTGAATATTTTTCTTCTGCAAGTCAGATTGGTATGACTGCAACACCAAAAGAAACTAAGTATGTTTCAAATATAGATTATTTTGGTGAGCCAATTTATACATATAGCCTTAGAGAAGGTATAGATGACGGCTTTTTAGCTCCATTTAAAGTAATAAACGTTAAAACAAGTATAAGCGAAGGTTGGAGACCATATAAAGATCAAGTTGACAGTAATGATAAGCTAATAGAAGATAGGATTTATACAAATAGTGATTTTGATTATAACATTATTCTTGAAGATCGTACCTATGAAGTCGCAAAAGAAATAACTGAATACTTAAAAAGCACAGATAGAATGCAAAAAACTATAGTATTTTGTGCAACAGAAGATCACGCAGAAAGAATGAGAATTGCACTTAATAATCTAAATTATGATATGTGCAAAGAAAATCCAGATTATGTAGTTCGAATTACAGGATCTGATTCCTATGGCAAAAGCAAACTTGATTATTTTATTTCTGTTTCATCTGCATATCCTGTAATTGCAACAACTTCAAAACTCCTTTCAACAGGGGCAGATTGTAAAATGACAAAACTTATTGTTCTTGATGAAATGATTAGTTCAATGACAGAATTTAAGCAAATTATAGGTCGTGGAACTCGTTTGCGTGAAAAAGAAGGTAAAACTCATTTTACTGTAATGGATTTTAGAAATGTAACAAGACTTTTTGCTGATCCAGATTGGGATGGACCTATTGAAATGATTGATGATTATGACCCAACTAAAAATCCAAAAGATACCAATAATAATGGTAATGACAATAATGGTGATAATAACATAGATATTCCAACTGTAGAGAAATATTTTGTGAATAAAGACGGATGTAAAGTTTCTATTCTAGGAAAAACTGTAGCTGTATATGATACAGAAGGAAAATTACTCCGCCAAGAAAATATTATAGATTATACAAAATCAAATATTCTTGGGCAGTGTGCTTCACTTGAAAGTTTTATCCGTAAGTGGAGTAGCGAAGAAAAGAAAGAAGTAATTAAAAATTTGCTTGCAGAAGAAGGTATTGATTTAGAACAAATTAAAATTGACCAAAATATGGAAGATGTTGATGACTTTGACTTTATCTGTCACCTTGCCTACAATAAAAAACCTCTTACCAGAAGCCAAAGGGCTAACAAAGTTAAAAAACGTGATTTTTTAAGTAAATACAGTGGTATTGCAAGAGAAATTTTAGAGATAATTCTTGATAAATATATGAATGTTGGAATTTATGAAATAGAAAAAACCGATATACTAAAGCTTGATGATTTTAAAAAATATGGTAAACCATCAAAAATAGCTTCATACTTTGGTGGGAAAAATGGATATATGAAAGCAATAAAAGAATTAGAAGAAGAAATATATGAGGTAAGTTAAGATGAGTTTATCAAATTTTGTAAAAAGAATCAGAGATATTATGAGAAATGACTCGGGTATAAACGGTGATGCACAGCGTATTGAACAAATGGCGTGGATGCTTTTCTTAAAAGTATACGACTCAAAAGAAAATGACTGGGAGTTTGATTACGAAAACTATGAATCAATAATACCTGAAAATTGTCGTTGGAGAAATTGGGCAAGTGATGACCGTTCAGGAAATGCCATAACAGGCGAGAAACTTCTCGACTTTGTAAATAACACCCTTTTTCCAACTCTTAAATCGCTTGAAGTAAATAAAGAAACCCCAATAAAAAAATCAATCGTAAAAACAACTTTTGAAGATGCTAACAACTATATGAAAGACGGAGTACTTCTTCGTCAAGTTTTAAATATTATAGATGAACTTGAATTTGATGACTATAATGAAATTCATGCTTTTGGTGATATTTATGAAAGTATTCTAAAAGAACTACAAAGTGCAGGCTCATCTGGAGAATATTATACACCACGTGCAGTTACAGACTTTATGGCTAAAATGATTAAACCAAAATTAGGAGAAGTGGTAGCAGACTTCGCATGTGGTACGGGAGGATTTCTTACAAGCTATCTAAAAGAATTAGAAGTACAAATAAAAACAACAAAAGATCAAGAAAAATTTGCAAATTCAATTTATGGAATTGAAAAAAAGCAATTTCCATACATGCTTTGCATAACAAACATGCTACTTCATGGAATTGATGTACCAAAAATCTATCACGATAATTCCTTGCTTCGTGATGTTTTAGATTATACAGACGAAGATAAATTTGACGTAATTCTTATGAATCCACCATATGGTGGCAGTGAAAAAGCAGAAGTAAAAAATCATTTTCCACAAGACCTTGCAAGTAGTGAAACAGCAGATCTTTTTATGTCAGTTATAATGTATAGACTAAAAAAGAATGGAAGGGCAGCTGTAATAATTCCCGATGGATTTTTGTTTGGAACCGATAATGCAAAAGTTAATATAAAGAAAAAACTATTTTCAGAGTTTAACTTACATACCATTATTCGTATGCCCCACAGCGTTTTTGCTCCTTATACATCGATAACAACAAATATATTGTTTTTTGATAATACAAATCCTACAAAAGAAACTTGGGTTTACCGTTTGGATATGCCAGAAGGTTATAAAAATTTTTCAAAAACAAAACCAATGGAGTTAAAACACTTCTCCCCTGCAATAAAATGGTGGGATAATCGTGAAGAAATAACTATTGACGGCTTTGATAAGGCAAAAAAATATACAGTTAAAGAAATAGCCGATAGAAATTACAATATTGACCTTTGCGGATATCCTCACGAAGAGGAAGAAATATTACCACCAAAAGAACTAATAGAACAGTATCAAGAAAAAAGAGCAAGCCTTAATGCAGATATTGACAAAATACTTGGGCAAATTATCGATATATTAGGAATTGACTTTACGGAGGAAGAATAATGAATGCCAAACAACTTAAAAATTCAATACTTCAAATGGCAATTCAAGGAAAACTTGTCCCACAAGACCCAAATGATGAACCAGCTTCTATTTTACTTGAAAAAATAAGAGCTGAAAAAGAAAAACTTATAAAAATAGGAAAAATCAAAAAAGAAAAAAATCCATCTATCATATTTCGTGGTACCGATAATTTGCCTTATGAGAAAATTGGAAATAATGAGCCAATTTGCATCGCCGATGAAGTTCCTTTTGAAATTCCGGATAGCTGGGAATGGGTGCATCTTTCCAATATAATGAATGTTGTCTCAGCACGTAGAGTTCATCAATCTGATTGGAAAACTACTGGCGTCCCTTTCTATAGGGCGAGAGAAGTGGGAAAGCTTTGCGAACAAGGTTATGTTAATAACGAACTTTACATAAGTGAAGAACTTTATAATGAATTCTCAAAAAGCGGAGTTCCTCATGCTAATGACATTATGGTTACAGCAGTTGGAACACTGGGCAAGACATATGTTGTTAAAGAAAATGACAAGTTTTATTACAAAGATGCAAGTGTAATATGTTTTGAAAATTTCGGGAAAATTAATCCGTTCTATATTCAACTCGTAATGGCATCTCCATATATGACTATGCAGATAAAAGAGCATTCATCAGGCACTACAGTTGGCACAATAACTATATCTACTGCTAGCAATTATTATGTGCCCATCCCTCCCCTTGCGGAGCAAAAACGCATTGTAGATATAATTAATGAAATTTTACCGCTTGTCGAACAATATGGATATGTTTATTCGGAAGTTGATTCATTGAATACTACTTTTCCCGAACAACTCAAAAAATCAATTCTTCAAGAAGCAGTGCAGGGCAAACTTGTTCCACAAGATCCAAATGATGAGCCAGCATCTATTTTACTTGAAAGAATAAAATCTGAAAAAGAAAAGCTAATCAAAGAAGGGAAAATAAAA
>JALEKO010000003.1 GCA_022769085.1 Peptoniphilaceae bacterium | reverse complement strand
CAAAAAAAAGGAGAACTATATTTTAGAGAATTAGAGTTAAATTTTGCAAAAAAATTTGGCAAAGAAAATAATCAAGAAATTGCAACAGGCGGTGGAATAGTTAAAGATAAAAGAAACTATAAATATCTAAAGCAGAATGGGAAAATATATTTTATAAATAGAAAATTAAAATATTTGAGTACAAAAAATAGACCACTTTCAAAAAATTTAGAAGAAATAGAAAAAATTTATAATGAAAGAAAAAATAATTACGAATATTTTTCGGATTTAAATGTATGTAATATAAAAATAAATGATACTGCAAATTATATAATTGGAGATTTTTATGAAAATACTTGTAATTAATGGGCCAAATATTAATATGCTTGGAATTAGGGAAAAAGATATATATGGTAAAAATTCATATAATGATTTAATTAAAAAAGTTCAAAGTTTTGCAAAAGAAAATAATTTAGATGTAAATTTTTTTCAGTCAAATTATGAGGGTGCAATAGTTGAAGAAATTCAAAATGCATTAGGAAGATATGATGGAATAATAATTAATCCTGCAGCATATACCCATACATCAATAGCAATTCTTGATGCATTAAAAGCGGTTAATATTGAAACAGTTGAAGTACATTTATCTGACATTGATAAAAGAGAAAGCTTTAGAAAAAAATCATATGTAAGTTTATTTGCAACAAAAATTATAAAAGGACATGGGTTTGATGGATATATAGAAGCACTGAAATATTTTTTGAATAAAGGCTTTTAAATGCTTAATTTATAATGCTTTTGGAAAACAAATAAAAAAATTGTATATAAATACTTGACAAACAATTAAACTGAATTTATAATATATCTAACATAAAGGCAAGAACGAAAGAGAAAGATACAATAAAGCACAAAAAGCGAGGAAGGATGGTGAAAGCTTCCTGTTGCACATTGTATGTAATATTCACTTTCAGGCTCGACGATTGAAGAGAGTAGGTCGTTGCGGATTCCACCGTTATTTTAGGATAGAGATTAGATGATCTTGAAGTGGCAAATTTTTGCAAGATGGGTGGTACCGCGGAAAATAGTCTTTCGTCCCAATGGGATGAAGGACTATTTTTTTTATAGAAAATTTATCTCTCAAGACTATAAATATAATTTTAGGAGAAAAAAATGAAAAAATTATTATCAACAGTTTTAGCGTTATCATTAGTTTTAGGAAGTACATTAACTTATTCAAAAGTAAAAGCTTCAGATGAAGAAGTGAAAATAGGAATAATTCAATATATGGATCATGTTTCACTTGATGCTGCAAGAAAGGGATTTGAAGATTATATTAAAAGTGAAAATATAAATGCCAAAATTGATGTTGAAAATGAGAATGGAGATACTTCACTTGTAAATACAGTTCCAGAAAAATTCAAAGATTATGATTTGGTATATACAATAGGAACGCCTGCAGCACAGGGAGCACAAAATGTACTTAAAGAAAAACCAATAGTTTTCTCAGCAGTTACTGACCCTGTAGATGCAAAACTAGTTAAATCGTTGAAAGATCCTCAAACAGGAATTACTGGAGTTACAGATTATGTAGATCCAGGAAAACAAATTGATGACTTCTTAAAAGTATATCCTGATATAAAAACATTTGGTGTTGTTTATTCAACTAATGAACAAAATTCACTTGTTCAAGTAAAAGCTTTAGAAAAAGCACTTGAAGAAAGAAATCTTAAACTGGTTAAGAAAGGAATAACATCTACAAATGATGTTTCACAGGCACTTACTTCAATTTCTTCGAAAATAGATGCCCTTTTTACTATATCTGATAATTTAGTAGCATCATCTGCACCAATAGTTGCAAAAACTTTAGGAGAAAAAAAGATTCCTCAATTGTCAAGCGAAGAAGGACAAGTAAAAAAAGGATTATTAATGAGCCAAGGAATTAATTATTATGAACAAGGAAAAGAAGCTGGAAAACTTGCTAAAGAGATATTAGTTGATAAAAAAGATCCAAAAGAGATTGCCGTTGTCGAGGGGAAACCAGAAAGCTTAATAGTAAATACAGATATGGCTAAAACTTTGAATTTGGATCTAAATCAAGATTTCTTCAAAAATGCTGAAAAAATAACTACAGAAAATTAAAAAGTCCGTATTTCTTTAACGCTTTTAAGTAAAAAAATAATTTATTTGACAAATGAAAAAGAAGGTATAAAATATAAATATATTTCAACGCACCAACACTTAAAGGTGTTAAAGCAAATTAGGAGAATTTTATGAAAAAATTATTATTATTATTAATGTCGATGACGATTCTTACTTCGTGTCAAACTGCAAAATCTGCAGCTGAAAATGATAAAGAATTTAAAATATCAATAGTTCAATTAACACAACATGAAGCTCTTGACAAAACAAGAGAGGGTTTTGAAGAAGGGCTTGAAGAAAATGGAATAAAAGCTAAAATAGATTATCAAAATCTTGGTGGAGATACATCACTTGCAAACCAAACACTTGATTCAATAGATAAAGATACTGATCTTGTTTACGTAATTGCAACACCAGTTGCACAAGCTGCAGCTTCAAAGATAAAAGATATTCCAATATTATTTAATGCAGTTACAGACCCTGTTGATGCTGGACTTGTAAAAGATGAAAATAAACCTGAAGCAAATATAACAGGCGTTTCAGATAAAACAGATATTGCAAAACAACTTGATTACTTCTTAGAAAAGTTTCCTGATATAAAAACAATAGGTGTACTTTTTTCAACAAATGAGGCAAATAGTAAATCATCAATAGATGCTCTTCAAAAAGCATGTGATGCTAAAGGAATTAAACTTGTAACAAAAGGAATTAATAATATAAATGATGTTGATACTGCAATGAAATCTTTGACAAAAGATATAGATGGATTTTTTGCAATAACAGATAATGTGGTTGCATCTTCAGCATCAATAATTTCAAAAATACTTATTGAAAAGAAAATACCATCGTTTGCTGCAGAGGCAGGACCTGTAGAGGAAGGAATGCTATTTACTGATGGAGTAGATTATGAAGATCTTGGAGAGAAAGCTGCAGAACAAGCTAAGAAAATTTTTGATGGAGAAAAAATTGAAAATATACCAGTTTTCTTTTCTAAAGATTATGAAGAAACTGTAAATGATGAAACTTTAGAAAAACTTGGACTAGATAAAAATTTATTTGATTAGGAGATATAATGATATCAATTGATGTGTGGATTTCTTCTATAGCAAGTGGACTGATTTTTTCAGTACTTGCTATGGGAGTGGCAATTACATTTAATATTTTAAACATTGCAGATTTATCTGTTGAAGGAACTTTTCCTTTTGGGGCATTTGTTTTTGCAAGAGTGCTTACAGCAGGATTTAATCCTTTTACTTCCATGGCACTTTCATTTGTTTTTGGTTTATTGTCAGGACTTTTGACATATATTTGGTTTAAAAAGCTTAAAGTTGATGCCATTTTAGCTGGAATTCTTACAATGACAATACTTTATTCTGTAAATTTAAGAATTTTTGGTCAGTCAAATGTTCCGATAGTAGGAGAAGATACAATTTTTACAATATTTGATTTTGTTCCTGAAATAGTTGTTTTGGCAGTTATATCAATTGTAATTAAATTAGCACTTGATTGGTATTTAAAAACAGAAAAAGGCTATCTTTTAATAGCTACAGGAGATAATGAAGATTTAGTAAAGCAATTAGGAAATAATCCAGATAAATATACATGCATAGGTCTTATGCTTTCTAATGGTTTAATAGCACTTTCTGGATGTATCCAAGGTCAGTTTCAAAGTTTTGTAGATGTTACTATGGGACAGACAATGATAGTAAATGCACTTGCATCTATTATAATTGGACAAACTTTTTTAAGAACTAGAAATTTAAAAATGACAACAAGAGCTATAATTGGTTCCATAATTTATAGAATTATATATGGAATAGCAATAGATAAAGGGTTAAACCCAAATGATCTTAAAGCTATAACCGCTTTTATTGTTATAATATTTATTTTTTACAATAATATGATTGTTAAAAGGAAGGCAAAAAAGGTAAAGGAATATGTTACAAATAAAAAATCTATCTAAAACATTTTATCCTGGAACTGATGAAGAAAATGTTGTTTTTGATAATTTCAGTTTGGATATAAAAGAAAATGAATGTACAAGTATTATAGGTCCAAATGGATGTGGAAAATCAACACTTTTAAATATGATTGCAGGTTCTCTTGAAAATGATAAAGGTTCAATAGTATTAAATGATCTTGAGCTTTCCAAATTAGATGAAGAACAAAGAGCAAGACATATAGGAAAAGTAAATCAAGATCCTTCAAGGGGAGTAAGTCCAAGCTTAAATATTATGGAAAATATGAGTTTGGCCTTAAAAAAGGGAGAAAAATTTACATTCTCAAAACTCATAAATAAAAGTAATAAACCTAAAATTGTTGAAAAACTCAAAGAAGTTGATTTAGGTTTAGAAAATAAATTATTAACTTCCGTAAAATTTTTGTCAGGTGGTCAAAGACAAAGTCTTTCATTAATTATGGCTACTATAAAAAATCCTGACATATTATTACTTGATGAACATACAGCAGCATTAGATCCTAAAACAAGCAAAATTATAATGGATAAAACAATTGATCTCATTACAAAAAACAAAATGACAACAATAATGATTACACATGATCTTGATTTAGCAGTTGAGTATTCTGATAGAATTATAATGCTTGACCATGGGAAAGTTGTTTTAGATGTAAGAAAAGGGGAAATTTCATCAAGAGAACTTAGAAATATATATTATGATAAAATAAATCAAGGACTTCAAAAAGCAAGTTAATTATAAAAAGACTTCGATATAATTTTCGAAGTCTTTTTTTTTATAAATTTTGAATCTATTTTAACAAAAAAGTATCATAATATTAAGAAATGAGGAATTTATGAAATCACAACCAGATTTATTAGAAGGTTCAATACCTAAAAATTTATTAAAGATGTCTTTACCACTTACAGCAACTGCTTTTGTAACCATGGCATATAATTTAACCGATACAATTTGGATTGGAAGAATTGGTACAAATGCAGTTGCTGCGGCTGGAACTATTGGATTTTTAATTTGGATTGCAGGTGCTATTTCATTTATTCCAAAAATTGGCATGGGAGTTTTAGCTTCACAATATTTTGGAGCGGGGGATATCAAAAAAACTCAAGAAATTTTAGAATCAGGTTTTACACTTACCATAATTATTTCTTTAATTAATTTTATTTTAATGTTTTTAATAAAGGATATATTTATAGGTTTTTACAAATTTGATTACGAAGTAGCCAAGTCAGCAAATGATTATTTTTTAGGAATTTGTTTAACCTTTATTTTAACTTTAACAAATACTGTTTTAAGTCAGGCTTTTTATTCGCTCGGAGATTCACTTACACCATTTAAAATAAGTTCTATAGGGCTTATTTTTAACGTTATTGTAGATCCTTTTTTGATTTTTGGAATAGGACCTTTTCCAGAATTTGGAATTTTTGGTGCAGGACTTGCTACAGTATTAGGAGAACTTATCGTACTTTTTGTTTTTATATTTGTTATAAATAAAAGAAATGATGTTTTAAAATTGGCATTTGAATTTAAATATAGAAAAACATATTGGTATAAAAATATAATTTCACTTGGTATTTTCTCATCAGCAATAAGCGCATTTCAAGCAATAGTTGCAGTGATCCTTAATAGGTTTATGGCTTATTTTGGACCTGTTCCAGTAGCAGTTTATACAATAGGAAGTCAAATTGAACAAATTTGTTGGATGACAGTTGAAGGATTACAAAGTTCAATATCTGCTTTTACAGCACAGAATTTTGGTGCGAAAAATTTTTATAGAGTAAAGGAAGTTATAAAATACTCATTATTTTTTTCGATTTCTGTTGGAGTTGTTGCATTTTTAATTTTATTTATTTTTAGAAATGATTTATTTTTAATATTTGTACCAAATGACGTAAAAACACAAAATTTAGGGGCAAAGTATCTTATGATAATGAGTATAAGCGAAATTTTCATTGCCATGGAGCTAGGTATAACAGGAATTTTTAACGGTTTAGGAGATACAAAAACGCCATCATTAGTTGCAAATTTTTTAAATTTATTAAGAATACCTATGGCACTTATTTTTATGAAATTTTTCGGTGGACTTGGAGTTTGGATTTCAATGAGTTTAAGCAGTATTTTAAAAGGAAGCCTAGATTTTTTATTGTTACATATAAAAATGAAAAAACAAAAAATATTAAAAATGCAATAAGGCAAAGAATTTTCTTTGCCTTAAATTATAATAAAGTTACTATATAATTACAAAATGTAAATTATAAAATGAAATTTCAATTTATTATTTATTTTTTTTATTTAAAGTACAACAATCTAATTTTTCATCTGAAAAATTTTTTTTATTTTCTTTGGCAAGTTTCAAAATGAAATTTGAAAAAGAAGATTTTATTTTTTTAAATATTTTCATTTTAACCTCCAAACATATTATAATTTTAAAAATTCTTTATAGAATTAATATCAAAGTAAGTTACATTATCTAATAATTCATCTGCTATTTCTTCTAGAATAGGTATTTCTTTTTCATTATATGGTAAATCTTTAACGCCTATTGTGTAAATTCCTACACTTTTTGCAGTTTTTATTGCATAAGATGCATCATCAAATAATATTGTACTTTTAGGATCTGAATTTAAAAGTTTCATTGCTTTAAGCCAATATTCTTTTTCAGACTTTAAAAGTCCAGAAGAATCTGGTGTTAAAATAAACTTAAAATATTTATTCATTTTATATTTTTCAAATACTACATCAAGAAGCTTTAAATCACTTGATGATGTAACAGCCATTTCAATATTTTTTTCATATAATTTATCTAAAAAATCAACTATACCATTTTTGGGTTTTACATCATTTTTATATCCATACTCAATAACTTTGTATATTTTTTTAGAAACTTCTCTTTTGGATAATTTTAAGTTAAATTTATTTATAACAAATTCACAGAATTCTGACATTCCATATGACTGGATTTCATCATATTCTTCTTTTGTTGGTATATAATTATATTTTTTAAACAATTCTTTATATGGTTTTTCCCATACAAACATTGAATCAAGGAGCGTTCCGTCACAGTCAAAAAGTATTTTCATAAAATTATCCTTTCATTAAATATTATATGTATTTTTGAAAAAATACAAAGTCAAAGGTAAATTAATAACTATGGAGAAGTATCGAAGAGGTCATAACGGGGCGCACTCGAAATGCGTTAGTCCTTTCAGGGCTCATGGGTTCGAATCCCATCTTCTCCGCCAAAGTAACCTATAAATGAAAATTTATAGGTTTTTTATTTTATTAAATAAAAATTATCTAAATTTATTACTAAGTATTTTTTATCTTAAAATAATTATTTAATACTAATTATTTTTCAATACAAATTTAATAACAATAGTTTACCATATATAAAATAGATATGTAAAATTAAATAATATATTAAAATTGTAGCTTAATTCTAATACAAAAGATTTTATTGAAAGAAACTAAGTAATAAGTATAATATTAGCAGTTAATGACTTTAAGTGCTAAGGAGGATTTTATGAAAAAAGAATTTAAAGCTGAAGCAAAAAGAGTTATGGATTTAATGATTAACTCAATATATACAAATAAAGAAATATTTTTAAGAGAATTGATTTCAAATGCATCTGATGCATTAGATAAATTATATTATAAAGATTTAAAAAGTGATAAAGAAACTGATAAGGAAAAGTTTTATATTAAAATAAAAACAAACAAAGACAGTAGAACAATTTCTGTTGAAGATACTGGAATTGGTATGAACAAAGAAGAAATGGAAAACAACCTTGGAACTATTGCAACAAGTGGTACTGCTTTATTTAGAAATGAAGTAGAAAGTGAAAGTGATGTTGAAAATTTAATTGGTCAATTTGGTGTAGGTTTCTATTCTGCTTTTATGGTAGCAGATAAAGTTGAAGTATTATCAAAAAAAGATGGTGAAAATGATGCATATCTTTGGACAAGTGAAAATGCTGATGGATATGAGATAATTCCATCAGAAAAAGAGACAAATGGAACAATTATTACTTTATTTTTAAAAGAAGATAAAGATGGAGAAAATTATTCAGATTTTCTAGAAGAATACAGGCTTAGATCTTTAATTGAAAAATATTCAAATTATATTAGATATCCAATTAAAATGAATGTGACAAAAACAAAATATAATGAAGAAGAAAAAGATGAAGACAAAAAGTATGAAACTTATGTCGAAGAAGAAGTTTTAAATTCTAAGAAGCCAATTTGGAAAAGAAATAAAAAAGATCTTACAGATGATGACTATATTAATTTTTATAGAGATCAACATTATGGATTTGATGAACCATTAAAATGGATTCATTTAAATATAGAAGGAGCTGTTGAATTTAAAGCAATTTTATATATTCCAAAAAAAGCTCCATTTGATTATTATTCAAAAGATTATAAAAAAGGTCTTGAATTGTATTCAAATGGTGTGAAAATAATGGATAGAGCTGAAGAATTATTAAATGAGGAATTTTCTTTTGTAAAAGGTGTTGTAGATAGCGAAAGTATTTCACTTAATATTTCAAGAGAAACTTTACAGCAAGATAGACAATTAAGATTTATTTCAAAACAGATAAATAAAAAAATTGAACAAGAATTAAAAAATATGATTGAAAAAGATAGGGAAAACTATGAAATATTCTACAATCAATTTAAGAGTCAGCTAAAAATGAGCCTTTATGAGTCATATGGTGCTAAAAAAGAACTTTTAGATTTATTATTATTTAATTCAAAAAAACATGATAAACTTGTAACATTAAAAGAATACAAAGAAGAAATGCCATCAACTCAAGAATACATTTATTATGTTACTTCTGATAGTTTAGATAAAGCAAAAAATTTACCACAACTTTCTTTTGTTGATGAAAATAATGATGTTTTGTTATTTACTGACCAGATGGATGAATTTGTAATAAAAATGGTTAGGGAATATGAAGAAAAAGAATTTAAATCAGTAAGTCAGCTTGATGAAAAAGAAGATGAAAAAGAAGATGAAATTTATACAAAAATAAAAGACATTTTACCAGATGATGTTGTAGATATTTCAATTTCTGAAAATATGGGAGAAAATCCTGTCACATTTATGCAGAAAGGCGATATATCAATTGATATGGAAAAAACTTTATCAAGACAACCTAATTCACAGGCAAATGGAATAAAAGCACAAAAAGTTCTTCAAATAAATAAGAATTCTAAAGCATATAATTTATTTAATAAAGCATTAGAATCAGAAAATAAAGATGAAATTAAAAAAATAACAAATATCCTATATAACCAAGCTAGAATTATAGAAGGACTGGACTTAGATAACCCTACAGAGTATGTTAAAGACATACGGAATCTATTAGAATAAGAGGATAATATGGATATTAAACATATAGAAAATTATATTGAAAAAATATGTAATATTTATTCTCCAACAGGTTATACAAAAGATTTGGAGAAATATATTTTTGATTTATTAAAAGAATTTGGATTTGAACCAAAAATAAATAACAGCGGAAATATTTCAGTAAAAGTTTTTGATTCAAAAAATGAAGATGAAAATGGACTTTTGCTTACTGCACATATAGATACTTTAGGATTTATAGTCCAAAAAGTAAAAGATAATGGAAGGCTTAAAGTAAGTAAACTTGGTGGATTTCCTTTGAATTATGTAGAAGGAGAGAATGTATCCGTTATAACAAGATCCAATAAAAGATATACAGGAGTTTTTAGAATAAATGAACCTGCAGTTCATGGTTCAAAAGATCCATATGAAATTCAAAGAAACGAAGATAATATGGAAGTGGTTTTGGATATAATATCAAATTCGAAAGAAGAAACTGAAAAATATGGAATATCTTCTGGAGATTTTATAGGATTTGATAGTAGATTTACAATATCAAATGGATTTATAAAATCTAGACATCTTGATGATAAAGCAAGTGTAGGTATTTTATTGACTTTAGCAGAAGAAATTTCTGCTGGAAATATAAAACCTAAAAGAGATATTTATATGGTTTTCACAACGCACGAAGAAGTAGGTTGGGGGGCTAGCTCAATTAATTCAGAAGGAATAAAAGATATGATTGCCGTAGATATGGGAGTTGTACATTCTGATATAGGAACTGATGAAACTAAAGTTTCAATTTGTGCAAAAGATTCAACTGGACCATATAATTATGATTTAACAAATGAACTTATTGAAATAGCAAAAAATGAAAAATTATCTTATAGTGTTGATGTTTTTCAATTTTATGGATCAGATGCAAATGCAGCTATAAGCGCTGGAAATGACGTAAGAATAGCTCTTACGGGTGCAGGAATTGCAGCAAGTCATGGATATGAAAGAACACATGAATCTGGAATTGCTAACACATATAGGCTTCTTGCAAATTATATTGAAAAAGATTTTAATTAAAAAATAACCTAAAACTATAAAGTGAAATTACTCTATAGTTTTAGGTTATTTTTATTTTAAAATTAATTTATGAAAAGTTTTTTTACCTTTTTTTATGATTATTTGGTTATTATTAAATAGACTTTCATTAATTTCAACAAGTGGATCTGTTATTTTTTTATCGTCAATTGAAATTCCACCTTGTAAAATTAATCTTCTTGCTTCTCCATTTGATTTTGTTAGATTTAAATTAGTTAACAAGTTTAAAATTCCAATAGGAAGATTTGATTTTTCAATTTCGCTTTTAGGCATTGCATCATAAGCTCCTTTTCCGCTAAATAAAGCTTTTGATGTTTCTAATGCATCATTTGCTTTTGTTTCTCCGTGAATTAATTTCACAACTTCAAAAGCTAAAATTTCTTTTGCATGGTTAATATCTTTTGCATCATTTGATTTAGCTAATTTTCTACATTCATCTGTTGGTAAAAATGTAAGAAGTAGTAAAAATTTTTCAACATCTCTGTCATCAATGTTTCTCATATATTGAAAAAGTTCATAAGGACTGGTCTTTTTTTCATCAAGCCAAACAGCACCTTTTTGACTTTTTCCCATTTTTACTCCATCTGCAGTAGTTAAAAGTTTAAAAGTCATTCCATATACTTTATCATTTTCTTTTTTTCTTACTAAATCATATCCACCTATTATATTTGACCACTGATCAGATCCACCAATTTCAAGTTTGCAATTATATCTTCTGTAAAGTTCTAGAAAATCGTAAGATTGTAATAGCATATATGAAAATTCAAAAAATGTAAGTCCTCTTTCCATTCTATTTTTATAAGCATCTTTTTTTAACATTTCGTTTACTAAAAATTCTGATCCTACATCTCTTAAAAAATCAATAAATTGAAGATTTAAAAGCCAATTTGCATTATTTTCAAAAATTGCTTTTCCATCTGAAAAATCCATTAAGTTTTCAAATTGCTTTTTAAATTGTGAAATATTACTGTCAATAGTTTCTTTCGTTAAAACCATTCTCATGTCGCTTCTTCCAGATGGATCACCAATCATTGTAGTGCCACCGCCCATAAGAGCAATTGGAATGTGACCATAATTTTGCATTCTTTTCATTACCATTATTTGAATTAGATGTCCAACAGTTAAAGAATCTGCAGTTGCATCAAAACCGCAGTAAAATTTTATTTTTTCATTTGATAATAATTTTTTCAACTCTTCTTCATCTGTTGATTGTTCAAAGTATCCTCTATCAACAAGTTCGTCAAATACATTGTCATATTCTTTTATCATAATTTCCTCCTAAAATTTTGCATAAAAAAAGAGCACATGAAAGGGCTATTCAGCGGTACCACCTTTCTAGTAACTCAAAAATCTGTACGGCGATTTTCCCCGTTAAACAAACAAAATTGTAATTCGCACGAAGTGCTACTTTATTCTGTATAAGTTTTATTTATATATAATTTTAAATTAAAATTAAAGTTTGTCAAGGATTAATTTAAAAATTTTTTATAAAATAAATAAAAGAAATATGGTATAATTAATTTGATTAAGAGTGTTTGTCGGGGAGGGTAAATGTTACTTGATAAAAGTAATTTAGAAAAAGTAAATAAATATGAGGAATTTGTAAAAAATAATGGCGTCATAACTCAGGATATGAGATGGGCAAGAATAAAAAGTAATTGGGACAGTGATTATTTTTATATTGAAAAAGATGATAAAATTGTAGCTGCAATGTCTGTAATTTCTATTGAAGATAGTATAGGAAAGAGATTTTTTTATTGCCCAAAAGGACCTGTATGTGATCTTAAAGATATAGATTATATTAAAGAGCTTATAGATGAAGTAAAAATTTTTGCAAAAAATAATAATGGTTTCTTACTACGAATTGATCCTGAAGTAAGAAAAGATGAATATATAATAGAACTATATGAAAAAAACGGATTGAAGTTTATAGATAATCCTAAAATTTCTTCTCAACCATTAATGAGCCTTGTACTTGATATAAATGGAAGAAGTGAAGATGAAATATTTCAGAACCTTTCAAAAAATACAAGAAAACATATAAGAAAATCATATAGAGAAGGTTTGGTTACAAGAGAAGGAAACAGAGAAGATATAGAAACTTTTTATCAGACTACAAAGATAATGGCAGATAGGGCAAATATTGGTCATAGAACTTTAGATTATTTTTATAAATTATATGATACTTTTAAAGATGATATGAGACTTTCTTTTACAGAGTTTGAAGGTGAAGTTTTATGTTGTTCAATGCTTATTAAACATAACGATACTGCAATTGCACTTTATGGTGCTAGCAATGAAAAAATGAGACATTTAAATCAAAATTATCAGATTAATTGGGAAGAAATAAAATACTGTATTAAAAATAAAATATCCCACTACGATATGGGTGGAATTTTTTCAACCGATGAAGATGATGGGTTATACCAGTTTAAAAGAAAATTTACGGAAGATAATGTTGTAAACTGGATTGGTTTTTTAGATATAGTAATAGATAAAGAAAAATATTTGAAATTTACTAAAAGATTAAATTGTCATTTTGATAGATAGAGTAAAGAGTATATAAAATCTACATAGTGTAGATTTTTTCTTTTTCTACTTTAATGTATTATAAATGAAATCAGGTACAATAGTGGAATTGATGTACCTGATTTTACTATCTTTTAATTACCTATTTTCATAAATTTTACTTATATTTTATATGGATTTTTTAATTTACTTTTTGGACAGTCAATTATGTTAGTCACTTAATTATCTTTCCATTATTCATTTCATAAAGGCTATCAGAAAGTTCTTCTATAAAATCTTTTTCATGACTTGATATTAATATTAACTTATTTTTCTTTTTTTCTTCTAGGATTATATTTTTCAATAATTCTTTTCCATCTTTATCTATGGCATTTGTAGGTTCATCTAATATGATAATTTTAGGATCTTCCAAAATTACATTGGCAATAGCTAGTCTTTGCTTCATACCTAAGGAATATTTTTTGTATAATTTATCTTTTGCATCGAAAAGACCAACTTTCTTTAGTACATTTATTATTCTCTTATCGTCTGCCTTTTTTAAAATTGATGCTATCATTTTTAAATTCATAAATCCAGATAAACCATTTATAAATGATGGATTTTCTAATAAAATTCCCAAATCATTTACAAAATCGTTGTTATTTAATTTTTTGCCGTCTATCACAATTTCACCACGATCTAAAGTAATAAAACCGCATATGGCACGAAAAAGCATGGTTTTTCCACTTCCATTTTCTCCGTAGAAACCGTATATATTACCATAGTCTAATAAAAGACTTATATCATTTAAAACTAAATTTCCGTCAATTTTTTTAGAAATATTTTTAATTTCAATCATTTTTACTCCCATAATAATTGTATTTAGGTGAAAATAAATATATAAGTATTAAATAAATACATATATAAGTTATAATTACAAGTATATTAAAGCCAAAAGTAAATTCACCACCAAAAATATCTTGTTTCATAACTAAAGATCCTTGTCCTATTATGAATTTTAAATTTGTAAACATTGCAATACATAGATTGATTAAAATAACCACCAATGAAATTCTTTCAGATAAGATAATTGCAATTAATAAGCCTATATGTAACAAAACCAAATCTTCAAGTAGGTAGCTTATAAATATCCTAACTAAATTAATAACATCTGCTGACTTTATCCCTCCAACAATGTAATATACTAAGTTAAACATAATTATGATGCTTACAAAAATACAAGAAATAAGTAGGCTAGAAGCTATTAATTTACTAAAAAAGTATTCTCTTTTTCCTTTTGCTTTTAACATTATATATATTCCATTATTGTTATGATCTTTATAAATAATATCTAGAATGGAAAAAATTGGTAAAAGATGAAAGATAAGCCAAGCAAATGGCAAAACAAAATCTCTCAGATCATATACCATTCCCATATCTCTTGAAATAACTAAAAGATAATATTCTATTGGATTTTTATTATTAACTATTGAATCTAATAAAAATATAAAAGATATCGCAAAAATAAATAAAAGATATTTTTTTGAACTTTTAAACTCATATTTTAAATCTCTTATAAGCATTTATATAAAATCCCTCTGTTTAGAAAATCTAATAAAATATATAATTGGTATAAAAATCATAATAAGTAAGTATAAGATAGTAAAAATATTAAAATCTATATAGGTAATATTAGAAGTTAGTTCCATTAAACTATTAAATTTTATAAAATCACCAGTTAAACTTGACATTATAGAAATTAGATATTGAACAATAATATCAATTACTAAAACTCCAATTACTCCTAAATATGAGCTCTTGTATTTTGTGTTCATAAAAAGTGCAAAACTTGCAATGATTCCGCCCATTACAAAAATTTTTATAAATACTAAAAAATAAAATAAGAATATATTTTTAGAAAAAATACTTGAAAAAATCATATGATTATCTATTCCAGAATTAATGAAATTTAAATGCCACATAGGTCTTATCATCATCCAAATCATTAAATTTACAACTATTGGCAAAAGAGTAAAAAATCCACCTATTACAAAATTATTGATGTAAGCATCTTTTACGTATTTACTTTTTTTCTTCTTTGTAAGTTCTATATTTATGAATTTAGTATCTATATCTTCACTTATAAGGTCGCTAAGACATATTGAAGCCAAAATAAATATTAAAAATGTATAAATAAAATACCCAAGCCTTCCATTGCCCCAAATTAGAATATTTTCATTAAATGCTGACTGTAATATTGTAACATCCTTTAATGGTGCTACTATAGTTCTTTTTGAAAAATCAAAATAGTTTATTATAATAGTCAAAAATAAACATATCCATACTCTTTTTCTTTTAAAAACCCTAATCATATACTCTTTACTCATATATATCACCTAAATTTATAGTTTTATAGAACAAGTAACCCTTATCGAAATAGTACATATATTGGTCTTTATATAGATTATTATTTATATAAATAAAATTTTTTCTATTCATGTCATAATATTCTACCATATACTTAAAAGTAAAATTTTTTTCTTCGTTTGCTTTTAAAACCATATCATCTTTCTTATATGATATTTTATAATCACTTGGCATACCTTCTTCTATTGTGTTTTGTATTACTGAATTAGAATAATTTTGGTAAAGAACAAAACAGTTAAGTACATCATAAAGATTTATTTCTTTATCAGTAGAGTTTTTTACATCAAAATAAACATCCAATATTCTTGGTTCATAATTTCCATTTAAATCATTTAGCTTAAATCCTGTTACTTTTATTTGAATATTTTTATAATTTATAGCATCATTAAGTTGATATTCCTTTATTTTTTCATCTTTTGGGTAAGCCTTATTTATGCTATAAACTCTAAATATAAAACAAATGAAAAGTCCTCCCACTATCAGTAATTTTATTAATTTTTTCATATCATCCCTTACCTGTAACTAGTGACATATCTTCTTGCCTTTCATATTTATTTTTAAGGTCAAGAAGCCCGTTATAGAACTTTTCAAAATCATAATTTTCATTAACAAGTTCTGTTTTTGTATTAATTCCTTCATTACTTTCAAAAGACTCAACCAGTTTATAAGAAGAATCATATTTTCTATATTCTCCATTTTCTAACTTTATAAGAGTATAATCGCCTTCTTTTTCTACTTGATAGTTAGGATTATAAGTTAAATATTCTTCGATAATAGATGTTGAAGGTTCATCTCTATTAGTATTTCCTAAAATTTTGTCAAAAATGCTTCTATTGTAGTCTCCTTCATAGAAATTTTCTTTTGTCTTATTTATAAATAACCTAGAGTCTTTGTAAAAAATATATACTATATCATCTTGACCATCTTTAATAGTTTCATTAATCTCAATTTTTTCTTTATTATTAAAAGCTACAATTTCTTTATTAATTAACTCATTATTTTCTGTATTGTATGTTTGATATGTGAATACTCCATCAGTCCTTTCGCTTTCTTTTATTTTTTCTACTAAGTCTATATCTTTACTTGGTATTTTTTTATCAACAGAATTTGAAGAGTTATTACAAGATGTAAGTAGAAATAAGCCTACAATAATTAGAAACAATTTTTTTATATTTTTCATCTTTTTCTCCTTATTAAAAATATAATTTAATTTTGCTATTTTTATAAAAAGCATAACTATGTTCGATTAAAGTTATGTTTCTGATATATTTTATATACTAGTTTTAAATAATGAAAAGGTTAACATAAATATTAAAGATACAAAGACTTTTTTAATTTTTTATTGCACTTTGCTTATTAATGTGTACAACTTCCTATTTATTAATATTATATCTTATTTTTTTTTTTTTCTAAATATTCAGTAATAATCATGAGTATAATGAAAAGTTTTGATTTATTCTTTTTTATTTTATATACTATAAAAAAATTTGGCATAAAAACATATTAAACGTTTTCAAATTTGCTTGAATTTTTATTTTTAAGAAATATAGTATAAATCATTACTTCATAATTTTGAAGAAATTATTATTAAAATATTAAATAAAAAATTGGAGGGAGATTTTCCTCCTTAAATTTTTTAGGAGAACAAATGAACGAAAAAATAGTTTTAGCACTTGGAGGAAATGCCCTAGGCTATACACCAGATGAACAGAAGCAAAATGTAAAAACTGTTGCAAAAACAATTGCAAGTTTAATTGAACAAGGGAAAAAATTGGTAATAACTCATGGAAATGGCCCTCAAGTAGGGCTTATAAATTTAGCAATGTCAACGAGTCATCTATCCAATGAAAAAACACCTGAAATGCCATTTGCTGAATGTGGGGCAATGAGTCAAGGTTATATTGGTTTTCATTTACAAAATGCGATAAAAGTACAACTTGAAAAAAAGGGGATTCATAAACCAGTAATTAGCGTTTTAACACAGACTCTTGTAGATGAAAATGACAAAGCTTTTAAAAATCCAACAAAACCGATTGGTTCTTTTTATTCAGAAAAAGAAGCAGAAAAAATTTCAAAAGAAAAAAATTATATTTTTAAAGAAGATTCAAATAGAGGATATAGAAGAGTAATAGCAAGCCCAATTCCTATTGATATTATAGAAAAAGAAACCATAAAAAAGTTAATAAATATGGATACAGTTGTTATATCAGGTGGTGGTGGAGGAATACCAGTTATTGAAAAAAATGGAGAACTTATAGGAGTAGATGCTGTTGTAGATAAAGATTTTACTAGTGAAAAAATAGCAGAAATAATAAATGCAGATATGCTTGTTATTTTAACATCAGTAGAAAAAGTTGCTATAAATTATGGAAAAGAAAATCAAAAAAACATAGATGAAATTTCTGTTGAAGAAAGTGAAAAATATATTAGAGAAGGACAATTTGCAAAAGGAAGTATGCTACCTAAAGTTGAAGCATGTATAAAATTTGTAAAAGAAAGAAAAAATAAATATGCTGTAATTTCTTCTTTAGATAAAGCTATTGATGCTATTTTAGGGAAAGCGGGAACTAAATTTAGACGGAAATAACTTATGAATTTATTTATTTGATTTTTTATTTACTTTTAAAAAGAGTAAAATGTTAAAAATATTAAGTTTAGAATTTAAATTGGAGATTAACAGTGAATATTAAAAAAGAAAATTTTTTTGATAATTTATTAATGGCTTTTCAACATGTTTTAGTTATGAATGCATATATAGTACCTGTTGTTATTGCTTCATCACTTAATCTTTCTAATGAAAATTCATCGAACTTAATACAATCAACTTTTTTAGTATCTGGAATTGCAACTTTACTTCAATCAATTATTTTCATGAAGAATCCCGTGATTTATGGTGCATTTTTTGTTACTGTTGGATCAATTATTGGAATTTATAGTTCAAATAACAAAAATCCATTAGGTACAATTATTTTTGCAGAAATTGTTGCATCGATTTTTATGGTTATATTTGGGATTTCAAAATCGTATACGAAGATATCGAAAAAATTTTTGACACCAATAGTATCTTCTACAATTGTTTTATCCATAGGAGTTGCACTTGTTGTAATGGGAGTTAATCAGATTATAGATATTGAAAATAATGGACTTGAAAAAAATATTTTAATTTCAATTTTTACATTTTCATTGTTTATATTTTTTTCAATTTTAGGAGGGAAAAATTTAAAAATTTCAAAATTTTTTTCAATTACTTCTGCAATACTTGCAGTTAGTATTTCTATTTTAGTATTTAGAAATTTTTTTGAAATTGATTTTACAAATTTTAATAATTCAAAAATTATTTCAATACCTAAATTGGCATTTTTAGATTATAAATTAAATTTTGATTTATCATCAATTTTTACGATGATAATAATATATGCTGTCGTTTTAACAGAAAATACTGGAACGTGGATTATGACAGAGAATGCGACAAATTTAAAAATTAAAGATAGTCAGTACAATAAGGGAATAATTGGTAGTGGAGTTGTAAATATAATTTCAGCAATTTTTGGTTCAACTGCAATTAGTGCTTTTTCATCTAATGTCGGAATAATTTCAATTTCAAAAATGTTTTCTGATAAAATTTTTAAATATGCTGGAATTATTTTGATTTTAATAGGTTTTTCATCAAAACTTTCTTCACTTATAGCAATTATTCCATCTCCTATAATTTCAGGAATATTTCTTGCAATCGCATCAGTTGTTGCTGAAAGTGGAATTGAAATGTTTAAAAATATAGAAATTAAGGGAAATAAAATATATGTTGTTGCTATACCAATTATGCTTTCAATTTTTTTAAATATTATTCCTTTGGATATTTTAAATTCATTTCCTAAAATTTTGCAATATATATTTTCATCTTCAATTGCAACATCTGCAATTTTTGCAATACTATTGGATAAAATTATAAAATAAATAAAAATGGGTCTTTTATTTTAAAATACTAATTGACCTATTTTTTATTACAATAAAAAGTACATTATTATTCTATAAAGCATTTTAAAATAACTGGAGTTAATATATGAAAATAAAAACATCTGTACGAAAATTAATAGAGTTTGTTTTAAGAAGTGGAGATATAGACAGTAGATTTTATGACAATGCTAGAGCAATGCAAGGAATAAAAGCTCATCAAAAAATACAAAACTCATATAAAGGTGAATTTAAAAAAGAATATTATTTAAAAAATACAACAATAGTAGATGATATGGAATTTATTGTAGATGGAAGAGCTGATGGAGTTTTGATAAATGATTCTGTTACAATTGATGAAATAAAATCTACACAAAGAGATTTAGAAACGATCGAAGATAAAAAAATTCATTGGGCACAGGTTATGTGTTATGGATATTTTTATTGCATACAGAATAATTTAAAAAAAATTTTTGTACAACTTACATATATTAATGTAGAAAGTTTTGAAACTAAAATTTTTAAAAAAGAAATGGATTTTGAACTTTTAAAAGATTTTTATATATCTCTTTTAAAAGATTATATAGAATTTTCAAAAATTATAGCTTTAAATTTAAAAAATAGAAATGAAAGTTGCAAAAATTTGGATTTTCCATATGAAGGTTATAGAAAAGGTCAAAGGAAAATGGCGGTTGCAGTATTTACAACTATAAGAGAAAAAAAGAAACTTTTTGTTGATGCCCCAACAGGAATTGGAAAAACAGTTTCAACAATTTTTCCTTCGCTTAAAACATTTTCTGAAAAAATTTCAGATAAAATTTTTTATTTAACCGCCAAAAATACAAATTCAAATGAAGCTGTAAAGTCACTTTTGTTAATGAAAAAAAATGGACTTTACATAAGAGCACTTACAATTATTTCTAAAGAAAAAATATGCATTAATGACGAAATAAAATGTAACCCTATAGATTGTAAATATGCAAAAGGACATTTTGATAGAGTAAATGATGCATTAAAAGATATATTAAAAAATGAAGATATTATTGAATACAATAAAATAATTGAATACTCAAAAAAATATGAAGTATGCCCTTTAGAATTTGAACTTGATATAGCACTATATTCAGATATTATTATTTGTGATTATAATTATATTTTTGATCCAAATGTTTATTTAAAAAGATTTTTTGAAGATATAAATGAAAGATACATATTTTTAATAGACGAGGCACACAATCTTTTTCAAAGAACAAATAAAATGTACACACAGTCAATTGATTATAAAAGATTTAAAGAAATATACGAAAAATCAAGCGGAAATAAAAATATAAATTTACAATTGCAAAGTGTCATTGATGAATTTGAAAAATTATATGAAGAAACAGGAAAGAAAAAATTTTACCATACAGAAAAATATCTAGATAACTTTGAAAATATGCTTTTAGGTTTAAAAAATAGTCTTGAAAAATTTTTATCTAATCAAAAAGATTATAAATATTACGATGAAATTTTAGAATTCTATTTTGAAATAACAAGATTTTTACGAGTTTGTGATTATTTTTCAGAAGGTTTCTTTTCAACATTAATTGAAGAAAATGAAAATTTAATTTTTGAAATAAAGTGTGTAAATCCATGGAAAGTTTTAAAATCAAAGTATAGCTTTGCAATTTCAGTTATATTTTTTTCAGCAACACTTTCACCTATGAATTATTATATGAATGTTTTAGCTGGAGAGGATGCATATAAACTTCATTTAGATTTACCATTTAGCTCTAAAAATTTTTTAATATTAAACGATAAAATTTCAACAAGATATAGCGATAGAACAAAAAATGCAAAAAAAATTGCAGTTAGAATTAATATTTTCATAAATACAAAAAAAGGAAACTATTTTATATACTTCCCATCATTTGAATATATGGAGGAAATATTTGAAATTTATCAAAAAAATTACAGTACTGAAAATATAATGCTTCAAGAAAGATATATGGATGAAAATAAACGTTATGAATTTTTACAAAAGTTTACATATGAAAGTTCAAATGTAGGATTTTTAATACTTGGAGGAATTTTTTCAGAAGGAATTGATTTGAAAGGGGAAAGATTAATAGGCTCAATGATAATATCTGTTGGAATGCCAAAAGTATCATATGAAAGTCAAATCACAAAAGAATATTATGATAAAAAATATTCAAATGGGTTTGAATATGCATATACATATCCAGGAATAAATAAAGTTTTTCAGGCTGCAGGGCGAGTAATAAGAAGTGAGAATGATAAAGGAATTATATTTTTATTAGATGATAGATTTTCGCAGTTAAAATATAAAAGAATGTATCCAATGCATTGGAAAAAAATATATGAAGTAAAAAATGAAAAAGAAATAAAAAAAATAATTAAAGAATTTTGGGAGAAAAAATGAAGAAAAGTATTACAGTTGATATAACAGATGTTGAATATCCTAATATTTCAGTTGCACGTTTGGAAGATGGTAAAAAAATAAAAATAAAAAATGGAATATTAGGACAAAAAGTAGAAATAAAAAAATCAAAAAAAAATAAAGGAAAAATAATAAATATTATAGAACATTCAAAGTTAGAAAATTCAAAAATTTACTGCCCAAATGAAAAAACATGTGGCGGATGTTCATACCAAAGAGTTCCATATGAGACAGAATTACTTATAAAACTAAAAATGATAAAAAATTTATTTAAGTCAAATGAAATTAATTTTGATAAAATATCTATAACACAAAGCCCTAAAATAACAGAGTATAGAGATAAAATGGAATATACTTTTGGTGATGAAGAAAAGGGAGGAATACTTCAACTTGGACTTCACAAAAAAAATAAATTTTATGAAATAGGAGACACCGAAGAATGTAATATAGTAGATGAAGATTTTGAAATGATTAGAAAATTTGTTTTAGAATATTTCAGAAGAAAAAATACAAAACACTTTCATAAAATAAAACATGATGGACTACTTAGAAGTTTGATAGTTAGGAAAGCACTTAATACTGGCGAAATAATGGTAAATTTAGTAACTACATCTAATGAAGAATTTGATTTACAAAGTAAAAATGATTTTGCACGTGTACTAAAGGGTGCAAATGTAAAAGGAAAAATTGTATCAATTATACATACAATAAACGATTCAATATCAGATGCAGTTATAGCTGAAAAAATAGAATTATTATATGGCAAAAACTATATAACAGAAGAAATGATGGGATTGAAATTTAAAATAAGCCCATTTTCATTTTTTCAACCAAATGTATATACGGCAGAAAAATTATATAAAAAAGCACTTGAATTTGCTTCAATTAATAAACAAACAAAAGTGTTGGATTTATATTCTGGAACAGGAACAATAACACAAATAATGGCAAAAGAAGCAAAAGAAGCAACAGGTATTGAACTTGTAGAAGAAGCAGTTGAAATGGCAAAAGAAAATGCAAAAATAAATAATATAAAAAACATAAATTTTATATGTGGAGATGTTTTAGAAAAAATAGATGACTTAAAAAATAAATTTGATGTAATAGTTTTAGACCCACCAAGAGAGGGAATACACCCAAAAGCAATAAATAAAATAATAGAATTTAATCCAGAAAAATTTGTATACATTTCATGTAACCCAAAAACACAAGTAAGAGATATGAAAATTTTTTTAGAAAAAGGATATGAGCTTTTAAAATACGAAGCAATAGACCAATTTCCAAAAACAAGACACGTTGAGACGATAGCATTGATGTCAAGAAAATAGAATGAAGTCTTAAAGAAGTGTTGAAATCAAGGGCTTTAAGGATTTGTAAGAAATCCTTAAAGCCCTATTTTTGCTTTAATAAAGCCATTAGGTAACTGGTCGAAAGAGAAAATTTTTAGGGTGTATAGACACTATGGATATTTGTAGGGAGAGTGAACAGTATGGACAACAATAGACTACTCATCATACAATGAAAATGATATAATGGTAATTAGGTTGAATTAAGGAGTTAAATATGACTAAAAAAGTAAATGTTATACTACCTAAAAAACAATTTCAAACTCAGCGAGTAGGAATCTATGCAAGGGTTAGCACCACAGACAGAGATCAGTTGAATAGCCTTATCGCACAAATATCTGCCTTAACAAGACTCACATCTTATTATCCTAATTGGAAGCTTGTAGATATATATACTGATATTGCATCAGGTAAAACTGGATCAAGTAGAAAAGAATTTTCAAGAATGCTTGAGGATATAAAGAAAGAAGATTTAAATATTATTGTGACCAAAAGTGTGAGCCGATTTGGCAGAGATACAGTAGATGCCTTGGAAGCATTAAAAGTAATCAGACAAGCAAATTCAAGAATTATTTTTGAACAGGAAAACTTAGATAGTCAGGAAGACGATGCGGACCTTATCATATCCATTATGGAATCATTGGCACAATCAGAAAACGAGCAAAGAAGTGAAAATATAAAATGGGGACTCAAGCAAAGAGCGGTACAAGGTACATCAAAACTTTATAATCGAAAATGTTATGGCTATGACCATGATGAAAATGGAGAACTAATCATTAACTTCCAACAAGCAAAAATAGTCAAGAAAATATTTAATTGGTATTTAGAGGAAAAGAGCGTCATAGGCATTGTCAAAGAACTTGAAAAAGAAAACATCAAATCTCCAAAAGGAAAAAACAAATGGCCAAAAAGAAGTATTGAAACTATGTTAGAAAATGAAAAGTATACAGGTTCTGTAAAATTATTAGATTCGATAAATAAAGAGAATTACTACCTTCTAAAAGATAATCACGAAGCAATTATTACGGAGGAAGTATTTGATAAGGTTCAAAAAGAAAAATCAAGTAGAAGTAATCTTGATGAGGACAATGTTAGAAAGAGTAGAAAATATAGTTCTAGATTAAAGGAGGACAATAAAATGTTTAAATTTACAGCATTAGAATCTCTGCATAATAATATGAAACTAAATGACATGGAAAGAGTGGTTTTTCCATTTAGATATAATGAAAAAGGATTTAGTTGCATATTTATAACTGATATTTTACCTTACAGACTTTATTTATCAACGTTAGGAGACAAACCCATTACATTTGAGTTGAAAATAAACAATAAATATGATACTTCAAGTTATATGAATGATTATAGTAAATTAATAGAATATTTAGAATTAAAATATGACCCGAATCATAAATTTAAACCAAATGACTTTTTTAGATCTTTAAATAATAATATTCCAGAAAATTGTAATAACACCCCAAACTATAAAGACGTAATTGTGATAGCAGC
>JALEKO010000030.1 GCA_022769085.1 Peptoniphilaceae bacterium | reverse complement strand
TTTATAAAAATCATCAAAAAAATAAGGATAAGATTTTTTTATTGCATTTTCATCATGCAAAACTATATCTTTTTTTGAAATTACAGAACAGATACTTGAAGCCATAACTATTCTATGATCGTTAAATGAATCTATTTCTCCCCCAATTAGTCCATCTGTACCAAAAACTATTAATTCATCATCTTTTTCTATAGTTTTTCCTCCAAGATTTTTTATCATTTGGGATGTAGAAAAAATTCTGTCGCTTTCTTTATATCTTAACCTTTTTGCATTATAAAATCTTGAAAATCCTCCTTTGACTTCTGATGAAATCACTGCTAAAATTGGTAAAAGATCTGGAATATCACTCATATCTTGATTTATATTTCTTTTTAAATTGCTTTTTACTCTTATATAATTTTTATTTTCTTCAACATAAGCTCCATAATTTTTCAAAATTTCAACAATCCTTCTATCTGATTGTAAACTTTTTAAATTCAAATTTGATACAGTTATATCTCCATTTAATGCAGCAGCACATAAAAAGGGGGCTGAATTTGAAAAATCTCCCTCTACATAAAAATCTTTTGCAGAAATTTCTGAAGGTTCAAAAATATATTTATTTTTTTCTTTTAAAATTGTTATACCAAAATATTTAAGTACATCTAAAGAGATATCAACATATGATTTTGATTCTAATTTTGTTGTGATATTAATTTCTGTTTTGTTTTTTTGAAGTAGCATTGAAAAAAGTAAACCTGTTATATATTGTGAAGAAATATTTCCTACAATATTTATATTTTCAAATTTAAAAATACCTTTAGTTTTAAATGGTAACTTATGCGATGAAAAACTAACTCCATTTTTTTCCATTACAGAAATAAGCTCATCAAGCGGTCTTCTTTTTAAACTTTCACCAGCTGTAAAATAACAATTTTCATACATACTACAAGCAATTGGAAGAATAAACCTTAAAGTCGATGCACTTTCTTTTGCATCAATAACAGGAATTTTTTTTATTTTTTGTTTTGGTTTTACAAGAACGTAGTCTTCAAAAATATTAAAATCTCCTCCTAAAATTTTTAATGAATCAATTGTTGCTTTTATATCATTTGAAAAATTATCAATATAAACTTTACATTCTTCATTTGATAAAAATGCTGTAATTAAAGCTCTATGAGCATATGATTTTGATGAGTTTGATTTTATTTTTCCATTTAATTTTGACTTATGTATAATCATTTTTTCCCTTAAACTTTTATAGACAAAGAGAACGACTATTCATCGTTCTCTCCTTCATTTTTTTTAATTATTTCTATAGATGTGTTGTAATTAGCAGTTTCAATATCAGGTTTAGTTTTTTCTTCTTCATTTAGACTACCATCCTGTGCATAACCTAGTGCATTAGTGAATGAAAATACATATCCTGAATTTGGAAGATAATCATTTATAACTCCTATTGTAACTCCGTCTCCACCTGTTGTTTGCCCAACAAGTGTTGCAAGCTTTGTATTTTTACAAAAACTTGCCAAAGATTCAGCAGCAGAATAAACTCCATCATCAACTAATAGATAAATATTTCCTGAATAGTTAATTGAATTATCAGGTGTTACTTTTATTTTATTTTCAACAAAATATTCAAAATCATTTAAATCTTTTACATAATCCAAATTCATTGAATTAATATCTACATCACTTACTCTTTTCTTTTCAAATTCTGGATCTTCTAATATAATTTTATTTCTATCTCCACCTTTAAAAAACATATAGTTTTTTGTAGAATATGATTTTGATATAATTCTTGGAAGTAAAAATTCCTGCCAATAGTCTATATTTCCACCACCATTTCCCCTTATATCTATAACAAGTGCTTTATATTTTGGTAAAATTCTAAGTAGTTTATTAAGAGTTTGCTTATCATCATCCCATTTGTAATCAGGAAGCATTTCATTTATTCTAAGTTGCAGAATATTTTCAGATATTTCTTTTATTTCAAGATTTTTAATTGTACTACTTTTTGCATTTTCTGTTAACATAAATCTTAAATTATCAGAACTTGAAGAAGATGTTGCAATCTGTTCTCCTTCCAAATTGTATCTGTTTCTTACAGTTTGCGTATTCATATATAAAAATTCAAGAAACATTGAACGTTTTTGCCAATAATGTGAAAAATGATCTAAGTTTACTTTTAAATAATCTTGATCTGCTATTATTGCATGCTGGCTTTTTAAGTCTGAAACTATATTTACTATTACACTGTAAAAATCTTCATCATTTTTACATGATTTTATCATCGATAGATATTTATCATGATTATCTATAAAATTATAACCGTACTCTCTATTTATAATAGAAATAAAAGGATAGTTCTCTTTAATTATTTTAAAAAAATATTCATAATCTTCAATCATTTGCTCTTTTGTTAATTTTTTTGGTTTTTCAGGAGCTGGAAGAGTCAAAAGTGGAGGAGATTTCAAAGTATCATACCATGCAAAATAATCTTTATAATTATGAAACTGTTTTACATCGTCAGGAAAAAATTGTGTATTTTCATCATATTCATTTGTGTTTTTTACAAGATCTTTTAACTGTAAATCTTTGTTTCTATTGTTCTCCAGTGCATTATATCTACGCTGAATACATCCATTTAAAATAAAAATAGAAAATAAAATTAAAATAAATTTAGTCAACTTTTTCATCTTTTTCTATGACCTTTATAAAAAAATCTCTTTTGTATATATCATAAATAACTGCTATTAGTCCTATCGGATTTATTAGAGAATAAATAACAATGAGAGACATTAAAATAAAAAATTTAGAATTTTCTTTATTCTTAATTACCCTTAAACTTATAAGATCGAATTTTTGATTAAATTTTGCAATTGATGCAATAACTCCTAATATGCAAAGTACTATCTCAAAATATTCTCTAAAATATACTCCAAATCCCCCTACAGCAATTGAAGAAATAAGCCGTAAAATTGATGATATTTTTGACATTCTTCGATATATATCTGTATATTTCGTGTCTTTTTTAATTGTTTTTAAACTTTTTTTCATAATTTAATTATATATTAGAAAATTCAAAAAATAAAGATTTTTAAATTATAATGATAAATTAGGATAAACTTTTAAATAATTATTATCACTTTTACCATTCTGATAATTTAAAAAACCTGCAACTGCAATCATTGCAGCATTATCTCCACAAAGTTCAATTGGGGGATAGAAAAATTTAACATTTCTTTTAGCACATTCTTTTGTGCAAAGTTCTCTTAATCTTGAATTTGCAGCAACTCCTCCTGAAATTGCAAATTTCTTTATGCCAGATTCATCAATAAGTCTCATAGATTTTGTTACTAAAACATCCATAACAGCCTCTTGAAAACTTGCAGAAATATCGGCCTTATTTATTTCATTATTTTTCATTTTACTTTCATTGACAAAGTTTAAGACAGCAGTTTTAAGCCCCGAAAAAGAAAAATCAAAACTATCTTTTTCAAGCCATGCTCTTGGAAAGTCTATAGCTTGTGAATTTCCTTCTTTTGCAAGCTTATCTATTTTCACACCCCCAGGGTAGCCTAAACCTATACTTCTTGCAACTTTATCAAAAGTTTCTCCTGCTGCATCATCCCTTGTAGTTCCAATAACTTCATAATCAGTATAACTTTTAACAACACAAAGGTATGTGTGCCCTCCACTTACAACCAATGTAACAAATGGAGGTTCTAAATTTTTATCGGCAATATAATTTGCACAAATATGACCCTGCATATGATTTACGCCTATAATATCTTTCCCTGTTGCAATTGAAAGAGCTTTTGCAGCAGATATTCCAACAAGTAAAGCTCCTATTAAACCCGGCCCTTTTGTTACTGCTATAAGATCTAAATCGCTATAATTTAATTTTGCATCTAAAAGTGCTTTTTCAATTAGTGGATTAATGGCCTCAAGATGCATTCTAGATGCAATTTCTGGTACTACTCCTCCAAAAAGTTTATGTGTATCAATTTGAGAAGAAACTAAATTTACCAAAACATCCCTTTGATCTTTTAATATTGATACAGATGTTTCATCACAACTTGTTTCTATTCCCATTGTATAAAAACTCATTTTTACCTCTTATTTTAAACTGATTTTTTATTTTCCAAATCTCTTTGAGCCTGACTTTTTCTTAAATAATTTGGAGATATAGAAAAAATTTCATTTTCTTCATCTTTTCTTTCATTTGCAATTTCAACCAAACTTTTCCCAATACAATTATCAAAACTCATTCCTGCTAATTTTGCATTTTTAAATAAATTTAAATATTCGGATGATATTTCTCCTACAAGTATTTTTTCACCATCTATTTTATTTATTGTTTCGGCAAAATCATTAATATTATACAAATCCTCTTTTACAATATTTTTCTTTTCATATCCTAAAAATGCTGCAGCATAAACTCTATTTCCTCTTGCATCCATTAAAGGAACAACTATTTTATCTGAGTAAATATTTCTTGATAGTGCAAAGAGCGTACTAATTGGTATTATTTTTTTATTTTCTACTTGAGCTAATGTTTTTGCAATTGTCATTCCTATCCTAAGTCCTGTAAATGAACCAGGCCCTTTAGCTATTGCAAAAATATCGATATCGTTTATGCTCATTCCAAGTAGTGAAAGAAGTGTTTCTATCATCGGAACTAACGACTCAGAATGCGTTTTTTTCTGATTTACATTAAAGTCGCCTATTATTTTTTTATCTTCAGATATCGTAACTGTTGAAATCATTGAAGATGTATCAATTGCAAGTATTTTCATTTTTCAACCTCAAAATTTCTTTTTGTATCTGAAATTTTTTCAATTTTAACATTTATCATATTATCAGGCATAAAACTTTCAGCTCTGTTTGACCATTCTATAAATGTTACAGCTTCTTTAGGATAAAGATATGTTTCAAAATCTATATCATATATTTCTTCTTCTGATTCAAATCTATACAAATCCAAATGATATATTCTAAATTTTCCATCATATATATTTACAATTGAAAATGAAGGAGATAAAACATTACTTGTGACGCCTAAATATTTTGCAATTTTCTGAACAAAAGTCGTTTTTCCTGATCCTAAATCTCCTATTAAATTTATTACATCACCAGGATGTATATTTTCACTAAATTTTCTTGCATATAAATCAAGTTCTTCTAAATTATTTATTATCATAAAATTCACCAATCAAATTATACTTTTTAATAACAAAATAAAAAGATAATATTAATTTTTGTATATATTTAAAGTTAAAAACCGGAGACTTTTCTCCGGTTAAATATTATTGGCTATTAAATTTATTATTTTAATTTTTCTTTTTTAAAATAGGTGAAACTTTTTTATATAAAATTCTAACTGCTACAACTTCTAAAGCTCCCTTAAAAATATTAAATGGAGCAATGGCAAAAAGCATTAATGTAGGGTAACTATTTACTAGTCCATTGATTCCTTGCATCATATCTACAAATGATTGTAGCTCTACTCCCATAGCTTTAGCATACATTGGAAAAATAAGAAAAGTATTTGAAAGAGTTGCTATAGTTGTCATAACAAGTACTCCAAAAATCATTCCTTTTATAGCACCTTTCATAGTTCTTTCTTTTTTATACATTGATGCTGAAACAAAAACAAGCGAACTTCCAACAATAAAATTTGAAAGTTCTCCAACTCCAAATGTTGCACCCTTTATTAAATTTAATATATTTTTTATAAGTTCAATTAAAACTCCAACTGCAGGTCCCATTGCAAAACCACCTAAAAGAGCAGGTACATCTGAAAAATCAATTTTCATAAAGCCTGGTGCAAAAAAAACTGGAATTTGAATAAACATCAGTAAAAACGATAATGCACCAAGTACTGCAGCTTTTGCAATTGCATTAGTTGATAAAATCTTTGAATAAGTTTTTGTATTTTCTGTCATGTCTTCCTCCTGAAAAATTTCGGGTAAAAAAAATACCCTTTTCAGGGCTAAATAAATCTTCTTTCATCCGGACTACTACCGTCGGTTGTGGAATTACACCACATCATGATTACTCTCGCAGACTATAACTGCCGGTGAGGAATTCAACCTCGCCCTGAAGACAATTTAATTATATCATATTGAAAAAAATATATCAATATATTTCTTAATTTTTTAAAACCTCTCCACCTAAAATACCGCTGACAAATTCTTCACTTTCAAATATACGATATCCGTGGAATTTTTTTACTAAGATGAGCTCGCACTCGGTTTTTATTTTTTTATTTTTAGGATTTCTTAAATTTTTAAGATACTCCGAGTCAAAATCTTCTGATTTTTTATTTGTATTATTGTATACATCAACAAAATCTGAATTTTTAATTTCAAGATAGGCTTTTAATGTTCCGTCTTTATTTTTTTCTATTTTTTCAATCTTATATTCTAAATTTTCAAATACTGCTTTTGCAAATTCATTTGACCTTGACTCTTTACCAATATAACTTTCCTGAAGAGTAGCTGTAATTTCATCTATTTTTTCAAAATAATCATTTTGTTTTTTAACATTCATTTCTTTAATAGATTCCATTGCAGCATCAATTGATTGTTGCGGATTTTTTGAAGTCAAAAAGAAGATTGCAATTGCTAAAATAAATAAGAGCAAAAAAGCAATAAAAAATCTTCTTAACGTATATTTTAAACCTTTTTTTGCTTTTATTTTCTTTTTAGAATTTTTTCTTTTATCTTTTTGTGTAAAATTTTTTTCAATTTTACTTTCAGGTTTTTTCTTATATTTTTCCCTATAAATATCGCTTCTCTTCTTCTTCATAAAAACCTCTTTATTATTTTCATTTATTATATTATAATAGATTTGAGGTTACTATGTCCACTAAAAATTTTAATTACATAAATTATATAGATTATTTTATGATTGTAGTTTGGATTTTAATGTATTTTTTAGAAATTTTCGTAGATATTTCAAATATAGAAATTATTAAATTTGCATTTCTTATCCTTAATACATGTTATATTGCTGTATTTTTGTCAAATAAAACAATAAAAAAATCCATTTTATTTTTTTTACCATCAATTTTTTTTACATTAATATATATTATTTTAATTAAAAAAGTTGAATTTTCTTTTGATTATGCAATGTTAGTAAATTTTATAAATTATTTCAGAAGTATATATGGTTTTTTTGCAATGATATTTATAATAATGATATTTGAAAAAATAGTTAGATTTACTTTTGGAAATTACTTTTCAATAGCTATTTCTATTCTTTTTTTCATTATTTATTATCTTATTGTTATGTTTGAATTTTTCCCTGAAATTTATGCATATAGACGAATTTTCATTGTATTATTTTATTTTTTTCTTTTTTCTGAAATTAAAATAGAAAAAAATCCGAAATATAAATTTGGTATAGGTCTTCTTTTATCAATTTTTGCTCTTTTTTTAGAGATATATTCAGCAAAAAAAATGCTATTTAGGAAGAATAACTCACCAATATCCTTTGTAATATTTTTTTACTTTTTATTTAAATTTTTTGCATCAAAGATTGATAACTTTGATTTTAACAAATATTTTCTGTTTTCAATATTTTTTATATTACCTATTATTGAAATTTCAGTTAATATGTATACTGACTTTAATATTATTAAAATAAGACTTATTGCAATATTTATTACATTTGCTATTTCTTTTATTCTTAAAAAATTTAATTTTTTATTTACAAATTATTTTTCAATAAAAAAAACAATTTAAAATAACTTTCAAATAAAAAAGCTCCATAATATTTGGAGCTTTGCTTATTGAAAGTTATTTTTACTAATGTTTTTCGTCTGGCATCAAAGCTACTTGTCTTGCTCTTTTAATAGCAGTTGTAATAGCTCTTTGATGTTTTGCTGTAAGACCTGTTACTCTTCTTGGTAAAATTTTTCCTCTTTCAGATACAAATCTTTTTAAAGTTTCAACATCTTTGTAGTCGATTTTTTTACTTGGATCCTTTACAAATGGATCAACTTTTTTTCTTGGTCTAAATCTACCTGGCATTTCTTCTCCTTCCTTTATTAAAAAGGAATCCTTCCATCATCTTCAATTTGTGAAAAGTCATCACCAAAAAAATCTTCATCATTATTACTTTGGTTATCATTATTCTTATATGAATTTCCAAAATCTTGATTGAAATTCATTGAATTATTATCCTGATTAAATCCATTACTATCATTCTGATATCCAAAATTTTGATTTGAAGAATTTATAAAATCAAATTTATCACCAACTACATCAGTTGTATAAACTGTATTTCCATTTTGATCTTGATACGAGCCTGTTTGTATTCTACCTTCAATTGCAAGCTGCTGACCTTTTCTCAAATACTTGGCGATAGTTTCACCCTGAGCTCCCCAAAATGTTACTCTTGGAAAATCAGCTGTAGGACGATTTTGTGATTCCGCTTCCTGTCTTTTCTGCTTACTTAAATTTTTGTCAACGGCAAGTGTAAAAGAACACACTGCCATTCCGGACTGTGTATATCTTAAATCCGGATCTCTTGTAAGTCTTCCTATTAAGATAACTCTATTCATTCTAGTCCTCTTTTCTTATAACCATGTATCTGAGCACTTGATCTGAAAGTCTTAATCTTCTTTCTAACTCTTTAATGTGGTCTCCTTTGGCTTTGAAATTCACTATATAATAGTAACCTTCAGAAATAAAATTTATTTCATAAGCCAATTTTCTTTTGCCCCATTCATCGACGTTAGTAACTTCTCCATTTTCTTCAATAATTCCTTTAAAAGTATTGAATAATTCATTTCTAGCGTCATCTGTAAGTTCAGGTTTGAATATCAAAACTGCTTCATAATTATTCATGTTTTCTCACCTCCCTTTGGTCTTAACGACTCTGCTTTTTGGCAGAGTAGAGATTTAACTAATTCATTATACTATATTAAATAATTCTTTCAATTTATTTTCTATAAGTTTCCATAACTTCTTTAAACACTTCTGCTGATGAAGGTGGAGTATATGTAATTGCATTTGCACCGGCATCTATAGTTTCTTCTATAGATTCATCTGTCTTTCCACCTGTTGCAATTATCGGTATCTCTTCACCCATCTCTTCTCTAATTTTCCTAACCAATTTTGCAGTATTTTTTGCTGCAGATACATTTAATATCCTTGCTCCACTATAAAATTTTTCTTTATAATCATCTTTTTCAGATGATATAGTTGCAATTACTGGTATATCAACCGTATGTGCTATTTCTGTTATTACATGGTCTCTAATTGGTGCATTTACGACAACTCCGTATGCACCGAGTAATTCTGCCTGCAATGCCATATAAACCGATCTTTGTCCACTAGTTGTTCCTCCCCCTACTCCAATAAAGCAAGGAACACTTGCAACGCTTAACACCGACTGTGTTATTGTTATTTGAGGAGTATATGGATATACTGCAATAATACTGTCAGCATTTGCATTTCTAATTATTGCAACATCTGTCGTAAAAAGTAAAGATTTAATTCTTTTATTAAAAATACTTATTCCTGAACATTTATATATAGATTTTGGTACAGAGACAAATCTATGCCTTAGTTTTGAATCTATGGTAGGAATATATTTTTGTTTTTTTATATTCTCTGACATATGAAACTCCTATTTATTTTAAATCAAAGTAAACTGGTAACCCATTTTTATATTGTATTTCAGGCTCTCCTTGTATCAAAGGTAATAGATAATTCAGAAATTTTTTATTTAAATTATAGTCATTTTCTATAAATTTTTTTTCTACTTTTTTTACTTTGTTTGCAACCTTTGAAACATCAACTAAATTAAGTTTCACTTCATATGGATCATCGCTTAATCTTTCTATAGAAACCATCTTTGAAGTATTACAATTAACAACTGATTTTGCTGCAAATTCACCTATACTAAAAGACTCTTCGATATCGACTTTACTTTGAATTGAAGCTCTTTGTAAAATTGAAAGTTCTATGGATCTAATTGGTAAATTATAATCTTTCAGTAACATTTCCTTAAGTTTTGTACCAACTTGTTCAATTTTAGTATGACCAAAATTATCAACTTTGGTTTTATCTTCTGAAACATATGTACCATCTTCATATTTTATTCCTTCAGAAACAGCTATAAGAATATTTGGTTTTTTTTCAAAAGTTTTATCAATAAGTTTTTTTAACTTATTGTAATCGAAAATATCTTCAGATAAAATTATAAAATCTGCACCCATATTTGTTATAAATTTAGGAATCATTGCAGAAGCTGTTAAAAATCCGCTTTCTCTTCCCATTATTTCAACTATTGTTATAGTTTTATAATCATAAACGTCAATGTCTCTTGCAACTTTATATATACTATCGGCAACAAATTTTGCAGCCGATCCAAAGCCAGGAGTATGATCTGTCAAAACCAAATCATTGTCTATTGTTTTAGGTGCTCCTATACAGTAAATATCTTCATTATTTTCCAAAAAATATTCAGATAACTTGTCAACTGTATCCATAGAATCATTTCCACCAATATAAATAAAATATTTTATATTTTCTTCTTTGAAAATTTGTAATATTTTTTCTAAATCTGAATTATTAAGTTTATATCTACATGATCCAAGAGCAGATGACGGAGTGATTTTTAGTGTTTCAAGATCACAATCATTCTTTATTTTTTTACTTAAATCTATAAAATTTCTATTCAAAATTCCTGAAATTCCATATAATCCACCAATTATTTCAAAATTATTCCTTTTTGCATAATTTATTACTCCTGCAAGGGTTGCATTAATTGCAGATGTAGGTCCTCCAGACTGAGCAACTAAAATTTTTTCCATCTATTTCTCCTAATAGTTTAAATTAATCATCATCTTCTGGAATGTAATTCACTATTGATATCATTTTACCATTTTTATCTTGAATTTTTCTGAGTTTTTTGTCAAAATCAGTTCTTTTCATCCATATTAATCTGTCACATCCCAAACATTTTAATTTCATATCAGCGCCAATTCTTTCAATCATCCACCTGTTTTCTCCACATGGATGTCCTTTTTTTAAACTTACAATATCATTTAGTTTATATTTTTTCATAATTTCCTCTACTATTTGTTGATATATTATTTTCTTCAAATTTTTCTTTAAATAATTCTCTTAAAAGTCTTTGAGCTTTCCATTGCATTCCAGTTTTTACTTCAGAAGAAACTAAAACTTTATATGAAAATTCACCAAGACAATCAATCCCAACAAAAAATGGATCTACTTTAAAATCAATTTTTTCTTTTGCAATTTTTGAAACTTCTTTTGTTATTCTTTTTATATCACTTACTTTTTCTTCATAACTTACATATAAATAGATATCAGCTTTCTGATTTCCTCTGTGAGAATTTTTCACGACTTTTATTTGACTGTTTGGAACATAATATAACGATCCATCATAATCTCTAATTACTGTATTTCTTAAACTAACTGATTCTACATTTCCACTTACACCAGCAACTGTAATATAATCTCCAACATTTATTTCATCATCTAAAACTAAAAAAATTCCTTTTACCACATCTTCAACCAGAGTTTGCGTTCCAAATGCAAGAGCAATACCTCCTATACCAGCTGTAGCAAGTAAAGAAGATGTATTTACACCCAATAAATCTAAAATTATAATTGCTGAGATAAAAATTATTATAAATTTTATAAAAGCATATATAGTATGAATGATAGTATTTAATTTTGCACTTTTAAATTTTGTCGGAAGTTTTATTTCTAGACTCTTTGAAATTGCCTTTTCTATAATTTTTATTAATATATAAGATAAAAAAATAATTAAAATTATAGAAATTATTTTTAAAAGACTAGAATTTTCAACCGTTTTTTCAATATCCAAAACTTCTTTTTCCATGCTATTATTTTACTGAAAACCATTTATTTTTACAAATTTCATTAAAAAGTGAAGTATGAAAACTTTCTCTCATATGTACTCCGTCAATAAAATCTTTTGAATTTTGAAATTTTGAACAATCAATGAAATATTTAAAATTTTTTTCTATTATATTTTTATATTCTATTATTTTTCTGTTACAGGAAACATACATACCACATTCTTCTTCTACTAATGGTGGAATTACTATTAATGATTTTAAATTTGAAATTTCTTTTACATTTTCAAATGTACTTTTTACAGAATAATCCATTAAAAAATCATTTGTTCCTATAAAAATAATATTTTTTTCTTTTTTTACTTTATTTTTAAATTTTTCACATGCAATTTTTGAACTTAATCCATTTATTGCATACTTTTTAATAGAAAAACCCGCTTCTTCTAACAAGCGGGTATAATCTTTTTCTATTAAATAACCTGTGGAAAAACTATCTCCAATTATAATCATATCTTTTTTAAAACAAGTGCTGTTCTAGAAGGAACATAAATTACAATTCCATCATAATCAGTATTTTCTAAATTTTTGGATTCATATATTGTTGAATGATCTATTCTATCTAATCCTCCAAATTCTTTCTGATCAGTGTCCAAAACAACTTTAAAATTTCCTAAGTCATTTATAGGAAGTGCAAACTTTGAATAACTATTCTGAGGATGCCAATTAAAAATAAAAACAAAATCTTCTTTTCTAAATGCCAGTAATTTTCTATCGTTGTCAAGCCAAAGTCTAAAACTATCTGTTCCCATTATATTATTACTTTTCATAAAATGAACCATAGCTCTATCCCAATTATTTAAATACTCATATCTAAGTAATCCATTTTTAGCAAGTGACCATTGACGTCTTGCAAATCTATATGAATAATTATTTCCTTCTCTCGGAAAATCTATCCGCTCTGGATGCCCAAATTCATTTCCCATAAAATTCATATATCCTTCAGCACCAGTTGAAATTGTTATCCGTCTTATCATTTTGTGTAAAGCTGTTGCACGTTCAACAATTATATTTCTATCATCTTTGTTCATATGCCAATACATTTCCTGATCAGCAAGTCTAAACATGACTGTTTTAGATCCAACTATTGCCTGATCATGACTTTCAACATAAGCAATTCTTTTTTCTTCAGGTCTTTTTGTAGTCATTTCATACCACATCTTTCCCAAATCCCAAAATTCATCTGTAATTTGAAGAGTATTATCCCAATAATCTGGCATTCCCATTGCAAGTCTAAAATCAAATCCAAGTCCGCCATCCTCAATTGGAATACACATTCCTGGCATACCACTCATATCTTCAGCAATTGTAAGAGCTCCTGGTTTAACCTCTTGAATTAACTCATTTGCAAGTTGAAGATAATTGATAGATTCTATATCTGTATTCATTGAAAAATATTTTGAATAATTATCGAATCTCGTTCCTCTTCCATGATCTTTATAAATCATAGATGTTACACCATCAAACCTAAAACCATCAAAATGATATTCTTCAAGCCAATATTTTACATTACTTAAAAGAAAATGTGCAACTCCTGGTTTATTATAATCAAAAAGTTTACTATTCCAATCTGGATGTTCTCCTTCATTTCCTTCATGGAAAAATTGATATACCGTTCCATCAAATTCATTTATGCCCTCTCTTGTATTTTTTACAGCATGAGAGTGAACTAAATCCATAATAACATTTAGTCCAAGCGAATGTGCTTTATTTACAAGGCTTTTTAAATCATAATTTGAGCCAAACCAGCTTGATGGAGCAAAATAATTTGAAACCTGATATCCAAATGAGCCATAATATGGATGCATTGCAATTGCCATAAGTTGAACTGTGTTATAACCTAAATCTTTAATTTTTGGAAGAATATTTCTTTCAAACTCTTTATAAGTTCCTATTTTTTCTTCTTCAGTAGCCATTCCTATATGTGCTTCATAAATAAATGGATTTTCTTTATTAATTTTAAATTTTTTATCTGTCCAATTGAATTTTTTTCTTGGATTTTGAACAATTGCAGCAAAATCATTTTCTTTATTTTTTTCAACTCTATCTGCATATAAAGGTATTCTTTCCTGTATACTAAATCCAGTATCTACAAGTACTTTATATCTTGAATTATGAGGAAGAGTTCTTATACCTTTAATTGTTATTTCCCAATCCTCATCTCCTACTCTAGTCAAAGGATGAGAATGTTTATCCCAATTATTAAAATCACCAATTAAATATAAATTTTTCGCATTCGGTGCCCATTCACGAAAAACCCATCCACTTTTTAATTTATGAAGACCATAATAATTATATCCATTTGCAAAATCTTTCAGGGACATTTTATCTTGGAGAAGTCTTTTGCTTTGGGTCTCGTATCTTTTCATCCTTAGATCTATATCACTTTTAAAATCCGACAAAAGCGGATCTATCTCCAATATTTTCCAATTTTGCATATCTTCTCCTTTTAATGAATTATTTTCTATTATTCTACTTCATTTCATTAATAATTCTTGTCATTTCTTCTTTTGGAACTTCTTCATATTTTTCAAATTCCATATCAAAACTTCCTCTAGCCTGAGTCATAGATCTCAAATCAATTGCATATTCAAGAACTTCAGCAAGCGGAACTAACACTTTTATTTCCTGTTTAGAACCTTCTTTAGGATTCATTCCAAGAATTTTTCCTCTTCTCTTATTTAAATCGCCTATAACATCTCCCATATATGAATCTGGAATAATAACATTCATTTTCATAACAGGTTCAAGAAGAATTGGATTTGCTTCAGTTATTCCTTTTTTAAAAGCAAGTTGAGCTGCAGTTTTAAATGCTTGTTCATTACTATCCACTGGATGATATGACCCATCATAAAGTGTAGCTTTTACTCCTATTACTTTGTAACCTGCAAGAGGACCAGATTTCATCGATTCTAAAAGCCCTTTTTCTACAGCAGGAAAATAATTTTTAGGTACTGATCCACCAAAAACTTCTTCATCAAATACAAAGTCTTCATCGGAAGGTTCAAATCTAATCCAAACATCTCCATACTGACCTGCCCCTCCTGTTTGTTTTTTATATCTTCCTTGTACTTCACTTTTTCCTTTTATAGCTTCTCTATATGGAATTTTATAATCAACAACCTTTGCTGATACACCATATATATTTTTAAGTTTACTCAAAATAACATCCAGTTGTACATTTCCAATTCCACCAAGTATTTCCTGATTTGTTTCAGGATTTCTTTTGTCAGTAAATGTAGGGTCTTCTTCGTGAAGTTTTGATAATGATGATGATATTTTATCTTCATCAGCTTTACTTTCAGCCTCAATTGCATAAAAAAGTACAGGTTTAGGTAAATTAACTTTCTTATATTCAACAGGATGATTTTTATCTGCCAAAGTATCTGAGGTATGAGAAAGTGAAAGTTTTGAAAATGCTGCTATATCTCCTGCAACTACTTCTTTTGTTTTTATTTGTTCTTTTCCTCTTATATAAAATAATCCTCCAGCTTTTTCTGATTTTGATTGGTTTACATTATAAACTTCATCACTTTCATTTATCTTTCCACTTACAACTTTAAAAATAGATATTTTGCCGACAAATGGGTCAGAAATTGTTTTAAAAATATAAGCTGAAAAAGGTTCGTTTACATCTACTTTTCTTGTATTATCAGGATTAACTGGTCTAAACCCAATATTAGCTCTAGAATCATCAGGAGAAGGCATATATTTTGCAATGCATTCAAGTAAAAGATCTATTCCAAAACCCAATTCTGCAGATCCTGCTATTAAAGGTACAACATCACCTGTAAGCATTGCACTTGTAATTCCTTTTCTAAATTCTTCTTCACTAAATTCTTCTCCATTGAAAAATTTCTCCATAAGTGCATCGTCTGTCTGTGCAACAACTTCAACTATCTCTTCATATGCGGCATCACATTCTGCAATACGATTTTCTGGAATTTCTACCTCTTCTCTTTCGTAGCCATTGTATTTAAAAGCTTTTTTATCTATCAAATCTATAAGACCTTCAAATTCATTTCCACTTCCAAGTGTTAAAGTTAAAGGAACAACTTTTTTTCCAAATTGAAGATGTAAATCACTAACAACTTTATTAAAATCTACATTTTCCAAGTCCATTTTATTTACAAAAATTATTCTTGGAAGTCCGATTCTTTCCATATAATCCCGGTATTTTTCACTTCCTACTTCTATTCCCGCAGATGCGTCTATAACAAGAAGTCCGGCCTCACTTGCACGTAGAGAATTTAAAACTTCCGCTTCAAAATCAAAGACCCCCGGAGAGTCTATTAAGTTTATCTTTTTATCATCATATTCAACGGGTATTACTGAAGTAGAAATTGAAACTTTTCTTTTTTTCTCTTCCTGTGAGTAATCAGAAACTGTATTGCCACTTGTTACTTTACCAACTCTATCTATAACAGATGTTTTAAATAATATAGATTCAGTAATAGAAGTTTTTCCACTTCCACTATGTCCAACCAGTGCCAAATTTCTAATATTTTTAGTTTCATATTTCTTCATAAGTACCTCCATATGTATCAAGAAAACATTTTCTTTGTAAAAATGATACAAAAATTTATCTTTTTAATTAATACCCTAAATTTATTTTTATAATCTTTACAAAAAAAATATAAGTTTTTCAACTTATATTTTTTCTTGTTTATTAGATTTTAAGATTATTTTTTATATAGTTCATCTTCTTTGCTTAAAAAATCATTGTATACTTCTTTAATTTCTTTCCTTAAATACAAAAGTGCATAAATGTTTGGGAGGGCTATAAGTGCACTCATCATATCACTCATTTCCCAAACCGCATCTATTTTTTGAACCGAACCTAATACAATAAATGCTATTACAAGTATTCTATATATGGAAATTGCTTTTCCTTTAAAAAGATATTTATAATTTATTTCTCCAAAATAATACCATCCAATTATTGTTGTAAATGCAAAAAACATTAAAGATAATGCAAGCACAAACACACCAATATTTCCAAATGCCATTTTAAATGCATTTTGAGTAATTAATGCTCCTGAAAGACCCATTGAATTTGATTCTGTTGTAAGTATTACCATTGCTGTCATTGTACAAATTACTAGTGTATCTATAACTGTTCCACACATTGCAACAAGTCCTTGTTGAGCTGGATGATCTACTTCTGCTGTAGCATGTGCATGTGGAGTTGAGCCCATACCCGCTTCATTAGAGAATAACCCTCTTGAAACTCCCATCGATATTGCTTTTTTTATTCCATATCCTGCAGCTCCTCCTGCTATAGCATGAACATCAAATGCTGATGTAAAAATAAGCTTTAAAGATGGAATCAAATAAGCTCTAAATTTTATCATAACTATTATACTAAAAACAATGTATATTATTGCCATAAATGGTACTGCCAGTCTTGCAAAATTAGCAATACGATTTATTCCACCTATAATTACAAATGCAGCAAGTATTCCAACTAAAATTCCAAAAACAATTGGTGGTATTTTAGGTATAGCACCTGATAGTGATGATGCTATTGAGTTTGACTGTGTTACACTTCCAAAAAAGCCAAAAGCTATAACAGCAAGTACGGCAAATATTTTAGCAATGAATTCTTTTTTTACTCCGTTCTTTAAGTAATAAACAGGTCCTCCTATGTATTCACCGTTAACTTTCACTTTATATCTCTGAGCTAACAGCGCTTCAGCAAAAATTGTTGCTTCTCCAAATATTGCAGAAACCCACATCCAAAATATTGCACCTGGACCTCCAGACATAATTGCCGTTGCAACTCCAACAATATTTCCTGTACCAACTTGGGCAGCTACAGCAACTGATAATGCTTTAAAAGAAGAAATTCCTCCTCCTTCTGAAAATATTCCACTAAATGCCTGTTTAAAAGCAACAGAAATCTTTCTAAATTGAACTCCTCCTAAATAAAAAGTAAGAAATATTCCTGTTCCTACAAGTGCAACTACTAGAATATAATTTCTTAAAACTGAGTTTATTAACTCTATGATGGGCAAAAATTTGTCTAACATATACACACCTCCGTTTCCCAATTCCTATTATAACGTTTTCATTTAGTTTTGTAAAATATTTTTGATATTTTTTTGCACGATATTTTTTTAACAATAAAAATATTAACTTTTAAGAATAAAAAAACACCTTTAGATAAGGTGCTTTAATTATTATTGTCATTTTTTAAATTTTCAAAATATTTTCCTGAAAAAGTTCCTATAACCACGCAAATTACGATGATAAAATCTGGATTAACGTTTTTTATTGGAAAAAATTTAATTATAAAAACAGAAACAATTAATCCTATAAAAAAACCGATATATGTTAGTTTCCCCATAATATCTCCTTTAAGATAAATCTAAATTATTTTCAAGTATTTTCTTATTCATAAAAAAATACACCAAAAAAAGCATTATATAAATTAAAAAAGGAATAAAATTTATATTATTTGATTTTAAATTTTCAAATGGATAAAAATTTGCCAAAAAAAACTTTTCTCTGCTTCCATATACTGTAAATACAAAATTATAACATATAAAAAAAGATATTATTACTAATGTAATAAAAAAAGCTATGCTAGG
>JALEKO010000029.1 GCA_022769085.1 Peptoniphilaceae bacterium | reverse complement strand
AAATTTTTTAAATTTGAAAATTTAACATATGTTCCAATAGATACAAGACCAGTCGTTAAAGAAATGTTAGATGGTTGGGAAATTAAACGGATAAATGAATATAATAAAAAATGTTTTGATATTATATCTGAATACTTAGATGAAAATGATTTAGAATATTTAAAAAAGATTTGTGAGGAAATTTGAATAATAAAATAAAAAATATATTAAAAGATCTTCCTAAAAGTCCAGGCGTTTATATAATGAAAAATAAGGAAGATGAAATTATATATGTAGGAAAAGCTATTAATTTAAAAAGAAGAGTTAGTCAATATTTTTCTAATTCTACAAATAAAGGTGCTAAAGTTGATGCCATGGTTTCTCATATAGATCATTTTGAGTATATAATAGTTGAAAACGAAGTAGAAGCCTTGGTATTGGAAAGTAATCTTATAAAAAAAAATCGTCCTAAATATAATATAGTTTTAAGAGATGATAAGCAGTATCCTTATATAAAAATAACAAATCAAAAATTTCCAAGAATTTTGAAAGTTAGAAAAATACAAAAAGATAAGGCACAATATTTTGGACCATATCCTGACACTTATTCTGTAAATAATGCAATAGACCTTTTTCAATTACTATATAAAATTAGAACTTGTAATCTCAATTTTGAAAAAGGTCAAACTTTAGAAAGACCATGTTTAAATTACTATATATCAAGATGCAATGGAGCTTGTATTGGAAAAGAGAATGAAGAAAACTATTTAAAAAATATTGAAAAAGTTTCTGATTTTTTAAGTGGTAGAAATGATGATATATTAAACATACTTTTGGAAAAAATGAATAATGAAAGTATGAACTTAAATTATGAACAGGCAGCTAAATGGAGAGATTATTATAAAGACTTAAATATTTTAAGGGAAAAACAAAAGATTACAAATTCAAATTATGAAAATATAGATATAATTGCAATAAGCAGAGGAAAGTCAGAAATTGTCGTTCAAGTGTTTTTTATGAGAAATGGGAAAATAATTGATAGAGAACATTTTGTTCTTAAGGATGATTTTAAAGAGAGCGATTCTGAAATTATTTCTTCATTTATTAAACAGTTTTACCTTGATTTAACTTATATACCAAAAGAAATACTTGTCGACACCTACCCTAATGATATGGATTTAATACTTGAATTTTTAAAACAAAAAAAGAAATCCTTAGTTTCAATTCATATTCCAAAAATTGGAACAAAAAAAGAACTTATTGAAATGGCAAAGCAAAATGCAGATGAAATGCTTTATAAGATAGAAAAAGCAAAAGAAAAAAGAGAAAGAAAGAATTCAAATGGAGTTAATAATTTAAAAAATATTCTTAAAATTGATAAATTAGAAAGAATAGAATGCTATGATATTTCAAATATATCAGGATTTAATTCAGTTGGAAGTATGGTAGTTTTTACAAATGGAATACCAAATCCAAAAGAATATAGGAAATTTAAAATAAAAACTGTAAAAGGTGCCGATGATTATGCCTCTCATAGAGAAGTTTTATCTAGAAGAATTAAAGAATTTATAGATTTAAATAAAAAGCAAAAATCTAAAACAGGATTTGGCGTAAAACCAGATTTGATTTTAATGGATGGAGGAAAGGGACAAGTAAATATAGCATTAGAAGTTATAAAACAATTTGATGTTGATATAAAAGTTGCAGGACTTGTAAAAGATGATAAGCATATTACAAGAGCTATTATTTATAATAATGAAGAAATATTAATAAATAAATCAGATCCAGCTTATAAGTTGATTTATCAAATTCAAGAAGAAGCTCATAGATTTGCAATAAATTATCATCATAATTTGATGAGAAAAACTATGAAAAAATCTGAACTTGATAATATAAAAGGAGTCGGCGAAGAGAAAAGAAAAAATTTATATAAATATTTCAAGACTATAGATAATATAAAAAAAGCTAATGTTGAAGAATTAATGCAAGTTCCTTTAATAGGAAAGAAACAGGCGTTGGAAATATATAAATATTTTAAATTGAAAGGATGAGTTCTTTTTAAATGAATGGAATAAAAAATTCAATTAAATTAAAAAAATTAGTAGACACAATGAAATTGACAGTTATTCATAAATCGTCTAATTATGAAGATATTGAGATAGACAGCATGGATGTAAATAGACCTGGACTTCAATTATCAGGTTATATGGATGGCTTTCCATATAAAAGGATACAAATAATAGGTAGAGTTGAATACAATTATATGCTTGAGTTAGATGATAAAATTCAATATGAAAGGTTTAGAGGAGTTTTATCATACGATGTTCCATGTGTAATATTCTCATATGGTATGACTATACCAAAAGATATAATTGATTTAGCAGACTATTATGATAAAACACTTTTGCTAAGTAAAATGTCAACTACAAAATTAATTTCAAAATTAAATCAGACACTTGAATTATTTTTATCAGAAAGGACATCTGTACATGGAGAATTGTTAGATATATATGGAATGGGTGTTTTAATAACAGGTAAAAGTTCTGTTGGAAAATCAGAAACATCTCTTGATTTAGTTACAAGAGGTCATAGACTTGTAGCAGATGATATGGTAGATATTGTTGCATATGACAATAAACTAATTGGCAAATCGCCAGAAAACATAAGACATTACATGGAGCTTAGAGGAATTGGAATAATTGATGTAAGAAGATTATATGGAATAGGATCTGTAAAAGCCGAATCTGAAATAGGAATGCAGATAAAACTAGAAACATGGGATGAAAATTTTGAGTACGATAGGCTTGGACTTGATGAGCATTATACAAGTATTCTTGGAATAAAAATTCCAGAAATGGTTGTTCCAGTAAGAGCTGGAAGAAATTTAGCACTCATAATAGAGACAGCTGTTAGAAACCAAAGAGCAAAAAATTTGGGTTATAATTCTGCAGTTGAACTTATAAATAAACTAAAAGAAGAAAGAAACAATATATAAAAATTTGACTTAGATTATAATTAGTTCTATACTATTATTAATGGTTGGTATATGCCAATTCATAGTCAATGAAGTTAAAAATTTTAAGGAGGACTTAAATGACAATAAAAAGAAGTATGAAAACAATGGACGGTAATACAGCAGCTGCTCATGTTTCATATGCATTTACAGAGGTTGCAACAATTTATCCTATCACACCATCTTCTCCAATGCCTGAAGTTACAGATGTGTGGGCTGCAAACGGAAGAAAAAATCTTTTTGGACAACCTGTTCAGGTTAAAGAAATGGAATCTGAACTTGGAGCTGCAGGAGCTTTTCACGGTTCACTTGGTGCGGGAGCATTAACAACTACATATACCGCAAGTCAAGGTTTGCTTTTGATGATTCCAAATATTTATAAAGTTGCAGGAGAAAGACTTCCAGGAGTTTTACAAGTTGCAGCAAGAACACTTGCAACACATGCATTAACTGTATATGGAGATCATTCAGATGTAATGGCATGTAGACAAACTGGTGCTGCAATGCTTGCAGAAGGTTCAGTTCAGGAAGTTATGGATTTAACACCTGTAGCTCATGCAGCTGCTCTAAAGGGAAGAATTCCATTTATAAACTTCTTTGACGGATTTAGAACAAGTCATGAGATTCAAAAAATAGAAACTTGGGATTATGAAGATTTAGAAGATTTCATTGATAAAGATGCACTTAATGAATTTAAAAACAATTCTTTAAATCCTCAAAGACCTAAAGTCACAGGAACTTCACAGAAGTATATTTTCTTCCAACAAATGGAAGCTTCAAACAAAGCTTATACAGATTTAGTTGATATTACAGAATATTATTTTAACATGGTAAACGAAAAATTGGGTACAAATTATCAATTATTCAATTATTATGGTGCAGAAGATGCAGAAAGAATTGTAATAGCAATGGGTTCTGTATGTCAAGCTATTGAAGAAACAGTTGATAGATTGAATGCTGAAGGTGAAAAAGTTGGAGCAATAGAAGTACATTTATATAGACCTTTTAGTAAAAAACATTTGTTAAATGCAATTCCTAAAACAGTTAAAAAGATTGCGGTTTTAGATAGAACAAAAGAAAAAGGATCCGAAGGTGAACCATTATTTAAAGATGTTCAATCAGCATATTTTGATGAAGAGATCAGACCTTTAATAATAGGTGGAAGATATGGATTATCATCAAAAGATACAGTTCCAGCAGATATTAAAGCAGTATTTGATGAACTTAAAAAAGAAAATCCTAAAAAAGAATTTACAATTTCAATAGAAGATGATGTTACAAACTTATCTTTAACATCAGATAAATCTTTTGTAATAAGAGAAGAAGGAACTACAAGATGTAAATTCTGGGGCTTTGGTTCAGATGGAACAGTAGGAGCAAATAAGCAAGCAATTAAAATTATAGGAGACAATACAGATTTATATGCACAGGCATATTTTGATTATGATGCAAAAAAATCTGGAGGACTTACAGTTTCTCATTTAAGATTTGGTAAAAATCCAATCAAATCAACATATCTTTTAGATGAAATAGATTTTGCATCTTGTTCAAAACAAGCTTACGTAAACCAATATTTCTTAACTGAAAATCTTAAAGATGGTGGAACATTCTTATTAAACTGCGACTGGAATGTTGATGAATTATCAACTCATTTATCAGGTGAAATAAAGAAATATATTGCAGATCATAATATTCAGTTCTACACAATAGATGCATCAGGAATTGCAAAAGAAATTGGACTTGGAAATAGAACAAATATGATTATGCAATCAGCTTTCTTTAAGCTTTCAGGTGTTATGCCTTTAGATGATGCTGTAAGACATTTAAAAGAATCTATTGTTAAATCATATGGTCATAAAGGTGATGATGTAGTAAATATGAACTATGCATCAGTTGATAGAGGAATTGAATCAGTTGTAAAAGTTGATGTTCCTGCTGATTGGGCTAATGCAACAGTTGAAGAGAAACATTATGAAGGTGATTCAGATTTTGTTAAAGAAATAGTAAGACCAATGATCGCTCAAAAAGATGATGAAATTCCTGTATCTTCATTTGAAGGTAGAGATGATGGATCATGGGAAGTTGGTACAGCAGCAATTGAAAAAAGAGGAATAGCTCTTTCTGTACCACAATGGCAAATAGAAAATTGTATTCAGTGTAACCAATGCTCATATGTATGTCCACATGCAGTAATAAGACCTTTCTTAGTTAGTGAAGAAGAAAAGAA
>JALEKO010000028.1 GCA_022769085.1 Peptoniphilaceae bacterium | reverse complement strand
ATCGGCAATGGCAGCAGAGGAATATTTGCAAGAAAATAAACGGTAAATTGTAATTCTTGAAAGTGAGACATTGACAGGTAAAATATTATCGAATGAATTAATTAGGAGGCATAAATGACAAAAGTAGCAATTAATGGATTTGGAAGAATTGGTCGTCTATCACTTAGACGTATATTAGAATCAGGATATGATCTTGATGTAGTAGCAATTAATGACCTTGTAGATCCTGAGTTTTTAGCATATTTATTTAAATATGATACAACATTTGGTAGATTTGATGGTGAAGTTGAAGCAACTGAAAATGGAATTAAAGTTAATGGTAAAGAAATAAAAGTAACTGCAGAACCAGATGCTAATAATTGTCCATGGAAAGAATTAGGAATTGACGTTGTAGTTGAAAGTTCAGGATTCTATACATCAAAAGAAAAAGCACAGGCTCATATAAATGCTGGAGCAAAAAAAGTTCTTATTTCTGCACCTGCTAAAGGTGAAGGCGTAAAAATGATTGTTTTTGGTGTAAATGAAAACACATTGGATGGATCAGAAGAAATCATTTCTGGAGCAAGCTGTACAACAAACTGCTTGGCACCAATGGTTAAAGTATTAAATGATAATTTTGGATTTGAAGTTGGTCAAATGACAACAATTCATGCATATACAGGAAATCAAGCTACTTTAGATGCACCAAATAAAGCAAATGACTTTAGAAGAGGAAGAGCAGCAGCCTTAAATACTGTTCCAACAACAACTGGTGCTGCAAAAGCAGTTGGTAAAGTTATTCCTGAAGTAGAAGGAAAAATTGATGGTTCTGCTTTAAGAGTAGCTATTGGTGATGGTTCAATAACAGAACTTTATTCTGTATTAAGTAAAAAAGTTACAGTTGAAGAAGTAAATGAAGCAATGAAAAATGCTTCTAATGAAGCATTCCTATACAATGAAGATCAAATAGTTTCTTCAGATATCGTTGGAGTAAGAGCAGGGAGTATTTATGATGCAACTCTTACAAAAATAGTTGAAACAGGTGATAAACAACTTGTAAAAACTGTTGCACGGTATGACAACGAGATGGGATATACATCAAACCTCATTAGAACTTTAAACCATATTGCAAATCTTTAATTATTAAACAAAGCGGGGAGAGTTCTCTCCGCTATTGTTTTATTTAAAAATATTTTAAGGAGTTAAAATGAACAAAAAAACTGTAAAAGATTTAGACGTTAATGGAAAGAAAGTACTTGTTAGAGTGGATTTTAATGTTCCGCTTACATCATCCAAGCCAAAACATATAACCGATGATGCAAGAATTAAGGCTGCACTTCCTACTATTGATTATTTACTTGAAAATAATGCAAAAGTAATTTTAATAAGTCATTTGGGAAGACCAAAAGAAAAGGGAGATAAAGAATTTTCTTTAAAACCTGTTGCAGACGAATTACAAGAAATATATAAAGATAAATTTCATTTTTTCCAATCTGACGATGTAGTTGATGAAAAAGTAAAAAATGAAGTTGATTCATTAAATAATGGAGAACTTTGTCTTCTTGAAAATACAAGATATGACAAAGGTGAAACTAAAAATAATGAAGAATTTGCTAAAAAATTAGCTTCACTTGCAGATTTATATGTAAATGATGCATTTGGAACAAGCCACAGAGCTCACGCTTCAAATGTTGGAGTTTCAAATATTCTTCCTTCAGCTGTTGGATTTCTAATTGAAAAAGAAATAAATGTGATGGGAAAGGCACTAGAAGATCCGAAAAGACCGTTTGTAGCAATTCTTGGAGGAGCTAAAGTATCAGATAAAATTGGTGTAATAAATAATTTAATCTCTAAAGTTGATTCTATTTTAATAGGCGGTGGAATGGCTTATACATTCCTTAAGTCACAAGGAAAAGAAATTGGACTTTCTCTTTTAGAAGAAGATAAAATCGATCTTGCAAAAGAATTATTACAAAAAGCAAAGGACAATGGAGTTGAATTATTGCTTCCTGTAGACGCTGTAGTTACAGATGAACCAAAAGATGGAGCTGAAACAGAAGTTGTAGATATTGATAGCATTAGTCCTGATAAAGAAGCATGTGATATTGGACCTAAAACATCAGAAAAATTTGCAGAAGTTATTAAAAATGCCAAAACAGTAATTTGGAATGGACCAATGGGTATATTTGAAATGAAAGAATTTGCTTCTGGAACAAATTCAGTTGCTAAAGCATTGGTTGATTCTGACGCAATTACTATAGTTGGTGGTGGAGATAGTGCATCAGCTATAGAAAAATCAGGATATAAAGATAGAATTACTCATGTGTCAACTGGTGGTGGAGCAAGTTTACAATTCTTAGAAGGTAAACCACTTCCAGGAATTGAAGCAATAGATGATAAGGAGAATTAAATGCGTAAGCCTATAATTGTAGGAAATTGGAAAATGAATCTTGGAGTAAAAGAAGCTAAAAAATTAGTTGATGAATTAACTTCAATGGATTTAGATAAAAATGTTGAGCAAGGAATTTGTGTACCATTTGTTGATTTAACTACTGTAAAAGAAATACTTGAATCAAAAGATACATTAATATCTTTTGGAGCACAGAATATGTATTTTGAAGAAAGTGGTGCATACACAGGTGAGATTTCACCAACTATGCTTAAAGAAATAAATGCTAAATATGTTATTTTAGGCCATTCAGAAAGAAGAGAATATTTTAAAGAAGATGATGAACTTATAAATAAAAAAGTACTTTCAGCATTAAGCCATGATTTAATTCCAATACTTTGTGTAGGAGAAACTTTAAGTGAGAGAGAAGAAGGAAATGCAAAAGATAAAGTTTCTTCTCAAATTAAATCTGATTTAAAAGATGTATCAAAAGAAGAAATTGAAAAAGTTGTAATTGCATATGAACCTATTTGGGCAATTGGAACTGGAAAAACAGCATCTTCAGATGATGCAGAAGATATGTGTAAGTATATAAGGAATCTTATAGAAGAGTTATATACTTATGAAGAAAGTCAAAAAGTAAGAATTCAGTATGGTGGTTCAATGAAACCAGAAAATGTAAAAGAACTTTTGGCAAAAGAAAATATTGACGGTGGTTTAATAGGCGGAGCAAGTTTAAAAGCTGATAGCTTTTCAAAATTAATAAATTTCAGTAAATAATTAGGAGGAAAAAGATGAGTGTAATAATTGATGTATATGCAAGAGAAGTATTAGATTCAAGAGGAAATCCAACAGTAGAAGTAGAAGTTCAAACAGAATTTGGTGGATTTGGTAGAGCTATAGTTCCTTCAGGAGCAAGTACAGGAGATTTTGAAGCTGTAGAATTAAGAGATGGTGACAAAGAAAGATACCTTGGAAAGGGTGTTTTAAATGCGGTTGAAAATGTAAATGGACCAATTGCAGAAGAACTTGTTGGAATGTATGACTCATTTGATCAAATTGCAATTGATAAAGCTATGATTGAACTTGATGGAACAGAAAATAAAGCAAAACTTGGTGCAAATGCAATGCTTGGTGTTTCACTTGCAGTTGCTAGAGCAAGTGCTGATGAACTTGGAATACCACTTTATAATTATTTAGGTGGAGTAAATGCAAAAGTTTTGCCAGCTCCAATGATGAACATATTAAATGGTGGAAAACATGCTGATAATTCCGTTGATATACAAGAATTTATGGTTATGCCAGCAGGAGCAACAAGTTTTAAAGCTGCTCTTAGAATGGGTGCTGAAGTTTTCCATAACTTAAAAGACGTTTTAAAAGAAAGAGGATATTCAACAGCAGTTGGAGATGAAGGTGGTTTTGCACCAGATCTTAAGTCAAATGAGGAAGCATTACAAACAATTGTTGAAGCAATAGAAAGAGCTGGATATGTACCAGGAAAAGATGCATTTATAGCAATGGATCCTGCAAGTTCTGAATTCTATAATAAGGAAGATGGAAAATATCATTTAGATGGAGAAGGAACAGTAAAAACAGCTGAAGAAATGGTTGAATGGTATGCTCAACTTGTTGAAAAATATCCAATAATTTCTATAGAAGATGGACTTGAACAAGATGATTGGGAAGGCTGGAAAAAACTTACTGACAAATTAGGAGATAAAATTCAGCTTGTAGGAGATGATTTATTTGTAACTAACACAAGTAGACTTGAGAAAGGAATAAAAGCGGGAGTTGCAAATTCAATCTTAATCAAAGTAAATCAAATAGGAACTTTGACAGAAACATTAAATGCAATTGAAATGGCAAAAGAAGCTGGATATACTGCAGTAGTAAGTCATAGATCTGGAGAAACTGAAGATACTACAATTGCAGATCTTGTTGTAGCTGTAAATGCAGGACAAATTAAAACAGGTGCACCTTCAAGAACAGATAGAGTTGCAAAATATAATCAATTACTCAGAATTGAAGATGAGTTAGAAGACAGTGCACAATTTAGAGGATTAAAAGCATTTTATAATTTAAATAAATAAATTATATTTAAGACCTTCTTTCTATAAAGAAGGTCTTTTTGTATAGTAGGTTATAATTGAAAATAAATAATATATGTGGTATTGTATTCCAGTATAAAGTCATTGGAGGTGAATATAATGACGACATTTTTATCTATTGTAGTTCTTATTGCATCAGTTATGATAATAGTTTCAGTTTGTATGCAAGAACCAAAATCTCAAGATTTAGGAGCTATAAGTGGACAGTCAAGTAATTTATTTGGAAGAAGTGCACATAAATCAAGAGATATATTTTTAAATAAGTTTATTATAATAGGCGGTATTTTAATATTTGTAAGTTCACTTTTATTAACTGCAATCAATTAGAATTTTTATAATAAATTTATTTTGACTTTTTTGCAATCATGGGGTCTTGATGACCTCTTTTTTCATATAAATTTAACGATTATAATATAATTTAAAAAAGGAGAGATTAAAATCAACAAAAATATTACTTCAAAAGATGATAAATCTTTATATGGAACAATAGAAGGAAATTCATCAGGATTTGGATTTTTTATTTCAGAAAATAAAGATTTTAATGATGTATTTATTTCACATGAAAATTTAAATGGAGCTTTGAACAAAGATAAAGTAAAAATAAAAATTATAAAAGAATCTGAAAATGGTAAAAATTCCGAAGGGAAAGTTGTAAAGATTTTAGAAAGAAATTCAGAACCGATAATTGGTACTTTTTATAAGAATAAAAAATTTGGATTTGTAGTTTCTGATGATAAATCCGATTTTTGTGATATATTTATAGACAAAAAAAATTGTAAAAATGCTAAAAATAATGATAAAGTTATTGTAAAAATTAACTCATATCCAAAATTTAAAAATCCACAAGGTGAAATTAAAAATATACTTGGAAAAACAAATGATAGATTTGTTGATATTTTAAGTATAGTAGGAAGAAATAAAATCCCATTTGAATTTAGCAAAAGTACCAAAAAGGAAGAAGTTTTTATTGAAAATAAAATAAGTAATTCTGAAATTGAAAAAAGAGATGATTTTAGGAATTTATTTACTGTTACTATAGATGGGTTTGATTCGAAAGATTTTGATGATGCAATTTCCTTAGAAAAAAAAGATTGTTTTTATGAGCTATATGTCCATATTGCAGATGTTAGTTATTATGTTAAAGAAGGATCACCAATTGATAAAGATGCTTATAAAAGAGGTAATTCAACATATTTATATGATTTAGTTATTCCAATGCTTCCAGAAAAACTTTCTAATGGAATATGCTCCTTAAATCCAAATGAGGATAGGCTTTCTGTTACATTAAAAATGATTATAAATGAAGAAGGAAATCTAGTAAGCCAATCATTTCATAACTCTGTTATAAATAGTAACTACAGATTAGTTTATGAAGATGTAAATAAATTTTTAGATGAAGGTAAAGATATTTATACCGATAAGGTTTTATGTGAAAAGTTATTTTTATTTAGAGATCTTTATGAAAAGTTGGAGAAAAAGAGAGAAAAAAGAGGGGCTATTGAATTCAACTCAACTGAAAGTGAAATTATTTTAAATAATATTGGTGATGTTAAAGATATTAGAGAAAAAAAAGTAGGAGTTGGAAATAAAATAATAGAACAGTTTATGCTTGAGGCAAATGAAACTGTTGCAAGTTTTTTCTCTTATCTTGATATACCATTTATATATAGAATACATGATGAGCCTGACAAAAATAAACTAGAAGATTTCAAAAATATTCTTTCATTATTTGGATATACTATTAAAGGGGATAATTTATATCCAAAAGATTTTCAAAAAATATTAAAAAATGTAGATGGAAAAGATGAAGAAGAAGTGATTAATTCACTTATGCTTAGAACTATGAGTAAAGCTAAATATTCAAATGAAAGAAGTTCACATTTTGGATTAGCAAGTCAATATTATACCCATTTTACAAGCCCTATTCGAAGATATTGTGACTTAATTGTACATAGAATTATTAAATTGTTTATATCAAATAAAATATCAAAAATAAAGTATACAAGTTTTAATAAAAAACTAGAAAAACAATCATTGCATTTATCTGAAACAGAGAAAAGGAGCGAAAAATGTGAAAGAGAAGTTGAAGATTTGGAAAAATGCAAATTTATGAAAAAATATATTGGAAAAAAATTTGATGGAAAAATTTCTTCAATTACAAATTTTGGCATTTTTATAAGACTTCAAAATACAGTAGAAGGTTTATTTATGTACAAGTTTAGTAAAGATAATTTTATATTTGATGAAAATACTCTTTCAGTTAAGAATATAAATAAAAATATGGAATATAAAATTGGTCAAAATGTTAAGATTATAGTTAGTTCTGTAAATATCGAGCAAAGAAATATTGATTTTATTTTGGAGTAAAACTAAAATGATAAAAATTATAGCAAATAATAGAAAAGCTAAACATGATTATTTTTTAGAAGAAACATATGAAGCTGGAATTGAATTAAAAGGAACGGAAGTTAAAAGTATAAAATCAGGTCATGTATCTATAAAAGAATCATTTGTTGATGATAGAAATGGAGAAATTTTTGTTTATAATATGATGGTAAGTCCATATAAAGAGGGAAATATTCAAAATTTAGATCCTCTAAGAATTAGAAAACTTTTATTGCATAAAAAAGAGATATCAAAGCTTATAGGTAAGAAAACTCAATCTGGTTATACAATTGTAGTAACTAAAATATATCTTTCAGATGGATTAATAAAATTGGAAATAGCTCTTGCTAAAGGTAAAAAATTATATGACAAACGTGAATCAATTAAAAAGAAAGATTTAAATAGAAATATGGATAGAACATTAAAAAATTTTTAAATAAAAAATTTACATTTTTAATTTTTCATTACTTTTAAGTATCCTATTAAATTTTAAATTATCAAAATATTACTTAATCAATTCATCTTTCTATAATAGTATATGTTCATATTAACTATCATACTTTATTAGAATTAATAGTTGTATTTATGAAATTCGTTCAATAATTTTATATTCTTTATTTTAGTGAAAATAAATTTTACAAATTATTATTGAAAAAAATCAATATTTGCTATATAATTAATGCAATAATATGATAAAGTAAAAAGGGGGATAGAAATGTTAGATTTAGTAAAATATATTAATTCCTTACTATGGGGTTTTCCAATGATGATAGTACTTGCAGGATTTGGTGTATTTTCAACTTTATATTTAGGATTTCCTCAATTTAGAAGATTTCCATATGCTATAAAGAAGGTTTTTGGTGATATTTTCAATAAAAAAGATAGTAAAGAAGGTTCTATGTCTTCATTTCAGTCACTAGCAACAGCTGTTGCAGCTCAAGTTGGAACTGGTAATATTGGTGGAGTAGGAACAGCAATTGTTTCTGGAGGTCCTGGTGCAGTATTTTGGATGCGGATTTTAGCAATACTGGGTATGTCAACTATTTCAGTTGAGGCAATACTTGCCCAAAAGTATAGAACTAAACGAAATGGAGAACTTGTTGGAGGACCTGCATATTATTTAAGCTTAGGTTTAAAAGAAAAAGGTCATAAAAATTTAGGTAAAATATTAGCAGTTGTATTTGCATCTTTAATTATAGTTGCATTAGGTTTTATTGGAAATATGGTTCAGTCAAATTCAATATCTGATTCATTAAATATTGCTTTTGGAATTAATAAAATACTCGCAGGGTTATTTATAGGAGCAATTGCCATGCTTGTTTTTGTAGGTGGGATGAAAAGAATTGCAAAATTTGCAGAATTTGTAGTACCATTTATGGCTATATTTTACATAATTGGATCAATAGTATTACTTATCAATTTAAGAGAAATGCTTATACCAGTATTAAAAGCAATATTTCAAGCAGCTTTTTCATCTGAAGCTGTATTAGGTGGAACGGCAGGATATGCTGTAAAATTAGCAATAAGATTTGGATTTGCTAGAGGTCTTTTTTCAAATGAAGCTGGAATGGGTTCTACACCAAATTCTCATGCTGTTGCAGATGTTGCTCATCCTGTTGAACAGGGAATGGTAGCAATGGTTGGAGTATTTTTTGATACTATAATTATTTGTTCTGTAACAAGTCTTATTGTCCTTACATCAGGTGCCAATAATTCTGGTGCAGAAGGAGTAAATATTTCAATGACTGCTTTTTCACAAATTTTTGGTATAAATGGAGCAAGGTTTTTATCTGTCGCATTAACATTTTTTGCTTTTACAACTATAATAGGATGGTATTACTTTGGAGAAAGTAATATTAAATATTTATTTAAGAATAAATTAGCAATTAATATTTACAGAACATTTGTATTTATATTTTTAGTTTTAGGAGCAGCTGTAAAAGTAGATCTTGTATGGGAATTAGCTGATATGTTTAATGGTCTTATGGTTATTCCTAATATCATTGGATTATTTATACTTATTCCTCTTGTAAAAGATTTATATAGAGATTACGATAAAAAAATTGATGAAAATAATTTAAATTATTTCTACAAATACGAGTAAAATTAAATAAAGTTGTAAGTTTCTTATATAAAAATAACAGTCTTATTTACAAAAATTGTAATTAAGACTGTTATTTATTATAATTTTTTTGATTTTAAATTTTTACAAACTAACTTAATTAAAAAATAAAATTTTCAATTTTTCAATAAAACTTAAATTTTTAAGTTCATCAAATTTATTTTTTTCTGTCTTTTTTATATCATTTTCCATTAATTTTTCATCACGTTTTAAATTTGAGTTTTGAGAATATTTTTTTGCCATTTCAATAAAGAAATCTTGGCTTGAAATTTGTTCATCATATGATTTTATTTTTCTATATTCTCCGTCATTACAAAGTACTCTTCCTTTAATATTGTCTTTAAAGCATATATTCAAATAATTAAATAATTTATCTTTTAAAATTTCATCATAGATAGGGCATGCAATTTCAACTCGCCTTTCCATATTTCTTGTCATTAAATCTGCTGATGAGATAAAAACTTTTGAATTTTTTCCTTTTCCGAAAATATAAACTCTTGAATGCTCTAAAAATCGTCCGACAATAGAATGAATTTCAATGTTTTCTGTCTTATTTTCAACTTTCGGCAAAATACAACATATTCCTCTGACAATAAGTTTTATTTCTACAGAATTTTCACTTGCTAATTGTAATTTTTTAAGAAAATCAATATCTGTAAGTGAATTAAATTTAGCAAAAATAAAACCATCTTTTCCTTTTTTTATTTCTTCATCAATTAATTTTAAAAATGTCTGTTTTAAAGAATATGGAGATTGAAGTAAATGTGCATATTTGCCATTTAAATTTCCAATTGATATATTTTTAAAGAAGTCCATAGCATCAAGACCTATTTCATAGTTTGATGTAATAAAAGAAATATCAGTATATTGTCTTGAAGTTGATTCATTATAGTTACCTGTTCCAATTTGTGTTATGTATGAATTATTAAAATTTTTGTCGATAAATGTCAATAAGCAAACTTTTGAATGAGTTTTATACTCTGGAAAACCATAAATTATGTTACATCCCGATTCATATAAAATGTTTGAATATTTTATATTTCTCTCTTCGTCAAATCTTGCCTTGAGTTCCATTAAAACAGTTACATTTTTTCCATTTTCTGCAGCTCTTGCAAGATATTTTACAATCTTTGAATTTTCTGCAAGTCTATAAACAGTTATTTTTATATCTATGCAATTTTCATCTTCACTAGCTTCTTTTAGAAGATTTATAAAGTCATCAACATCATCGAAAGGATAAAAAAGTAACATATCATTTTTTTGTACAGAAGATATCATATTTGATGCAGTATTTTTAATATGTGAAGAACTTTCAAAATCTTTATATAGCAATTTATTTTTTATAGCTGAAGGTATTTCAGAAATAATATTAAATAAAAAATTTGTAACAAGAGGTGAAATGGAATAGAAGCATCTTTCAAAGTCCAAATGATTTTTATTTAAAAGGAAATTTAATGTATCTTCGTCAACATTTCCCTGAATTTCAAGTCTAACAGGATTTTGTCTTTTTCTTTTTTTTATTATTTCTTTCATGTATGCTTTATAATCTTCAAATTCATCATATCTGTCATATTCGTCAGAATAATCAAAATTTCTTGTGATTGTTATAACATTTTTTGAAATTATTGTATAATCAGAAAAAATTTCTTGAGTTTTACTTAAAATAAGATCTTCAATTAAAAGAAAAGAT
>JALEKO010000052.1 GCA_022769085.1 Peptoniphilaceae bacterium | reverse complement strand
ATATCTTTAAATCATGTTCATCAAATTCATTGTTTTCTTCATTAACCCATCCCCTTGTTCCACATATTAGATAATTTTCAACTATAAAAGAATTATTTTGTAAAAATTTAATTGAATTTAATTTTAAGTCTTCTAATTTTTTTAAACTTTGCCACCGGTAATCGTGATTACCCTTCATCATTATTTTTTTACCAGGGAGATCATCAATTTTTTTAAGATCAATTTTTGCTTCATCAACTTTCATAGCCCAACTAATATCTCCTGGTATTAATACGATATCTTTATCTTTAACTATTTTTTTCCAATTTTCAAAAATTCTTTTTTGATAATTTTCCCAGTCATTACCAAATACTGTCATTGATTTTTTTTCAGTACTATCCAAATGTAGATCTGCTAGTGCATAAATCATTAATCCTCCAAATTTTTAAAATTCAGTTTTATTCCTTCCGTTTCCATAATTTTTTTATCCCTAAATTGAGATGTAAAATAAATTATTTGATTAAAATTAGACTGATCCAATAGATAAAAAATTGAATTTTTAAGTCTTTCATCATCATAATTTACAAATGAATCATCAAATATAAAAAATGATTTTCTACTTACTTTTCTTGCCAAAGTAAATCTTAATGCAAAATTGATTTGATCTGTAAGCCCTGTAGACAATTTATCTATCTCTATAAAATCATTATTACTATTTACAATAGATGGATTTAAATCATCATATTGAATATTCTTATATTTTCCCTTTGTAATTTGTCTAATAATTTCTGTAACATCTTTATTTATAAAGTTTGCGTTTTCTTGTGACATCTCAATTCTTATATCTTCTATTGTATCTATTGCAAGATTTATATTATTTTTTTCTTCAAGTAATTTATCTAATTTTTTACATACATCTTGATATTCTTCAGTTAAGTTACTCTCTTTATCAAGCTTTTCTTCTAAAGAAGCCATTTTCTTTTCTAAAATCAAATTTTTGTTTCTTAAATTAGGCATTTCTAAATTCAACATATCTATCTTCTCTTGTATTTCATCTATATTTATATTATCTGAAATCTTTTCATGTAAATTTATTTTATCATTTTCAGAAATATCTAAAGAATTTTTTATTATATTTATATTTTCTTTTAAATACTCTTTTTCTTTAGTCAGTTTTTTTAAATTAGAATATTCTTTTTTTATTTCTTCATATTCGCTTTTATTTTTTGCACCAATTTTAATTAATCCATTCTGAATATTTTTTCTAATTTGTAAAATGATTTCTTTATTTTTATTATTTTTATTTTTTATATTTAAAACTATCATAAGAATAGCTATAATTTGTACAAATACAATTAATAAATATATTTTTTTAAAAATAAAAAATAATATCAAGAAAAAAAACAATAAAAAAATGAAAATTATATATTTATATTTTATATTTTCTTCATCTTTTTTTCTTTCTTTTAAATAAGAATCATAACTTGTTTTTTCATCTTTATATAAATTATCCATTTTTTCAAAAAAATAAGAATCTATATTTTTTAAATTTTTAAATTTTTCAATTTTTAAATCAATTGACTTAATTTTTTCTTCAATTGTATTTATTTTAGCTATTGATTGTTGCTTTTTTTTAATATGATAATTTTTTTCATCGGCAATATATTTTGATAATAATTTTTCTTTTTCTTTTAATTCTTCTCTTGTATTATATAATTCTTTAAATTCATTATTATATATCTTTTTATTATAATTTATCTCTTCTAATTTTTTTTCAAGATTATTTTTTTTATTATTTAAAATATATAATGGTTTAGTTTTTGCTTTTAGTGTTCCAAATGATTTATCAATTTGTTTTAAAAATTCTATAGCCTTTTCACCTGAAAAATTAAAATCTCCAGATGATTTTAAACTAATTAGTGAATCTTTAAGTTTTTCTTTAGATGATATACTAATTTCCTCACTTTGTCTTTGTATTACAATAGCCTTATACAAATCATAAGAAATTTCTAAAAAATATTCTCCTGGATAATTTAAATTACTTTTTATGGTATTAATTTTTTTTGAATTTGTAATATCATAAATTTCATATTCTCCACTATCAAATTCTCTTTTTATTTTATAAATTATATCATCTTTTTCTAAAATTAAAGAACCATAATAACCACCAGAAAATGGTTTATACTTATTTTTTTTTGTATTAAAAAATTTTCTCTTGTTACTTTCACAAAATCCATAAAAAATGCCTTCAATAAAATCAGCTATAGTACTTTTCCCTGATTCGTTTTTTCCATAAATGAAACTTATTTTTTCAAGATTTAGTTTATAGTTTTCAAATTTTCCAAATGAATCTAAGATTAGTTTTTTTATAAAAACTTTACTCATTCTTGCTCCTAAGTATAGCTTCAATTCCTATATCTAAAGCCTGTTTGTTTTTACCTTCCATTCTATTTATAAATTTTGACAAAATTGAATTTGGATATCTATTAGATAAATAATCATAATTATACTCATCATAATCTTCTTCAACTTCAACATATTTTTGATTAAATTTATTATAATCTATTTTAAAATTTTGTTTTTTTCCTTTTAATTTTAATCGTAAAATTGTATTCTCATTATATTTTTCATTTATATTTGAAAAAAACTCTTCTTCTGAAATTTTTTCAGTATTTATTATTTCATTTTCAAAAAATATTTTTTGAGAATTGATAAATTTTATATTTGAATTTTCTACTTTATAATATCCAAACTTCCCAGAATTTTTAAAACTCATAGGTTCTATAGAACCGCTATATATTATATTATTACCAAAATTTTCTCTCTTATGTATGTGTCCCAAAGCAACATAGTCAAAATTTAATTTTGATAATTCTTTTGTATTTACTTTTAAATAATTTGAATTTGAACTTACATCTGCATGTAACAATAAAATATTATAATAATTTCTATCTAAATCTATATCATAATCTATTTCACGATTTATATTTCTGTCAAAATAGCTAAGCCCATAAATTCTAACATTTTCAATCTCATAATATTTAAGTTTATCACTTTGAAATAAATATAAATTATTGGGCTTATCATTAAAATACATTCTAAAATTTTCATCTATAAAATCATGATTTCCATTTACATAATAAACTGGCTTTTCAAAATTTGAAATTATATTAAATAGTTTATCATAATCCTTTTTATAAAAATTATTTTTTTCATATAAATCTCCTGCTATTAGTGCAAAATCACTATTTCTATTTTCCATCATAATTTCTTCAAAGCTTGACCACAATGTTTTTCTTATGTAGTCATTTATTTTAAAATCCACTTCAAGAGATGTAGATAAATGAACATCAGATAAATGTATAAATTTCATATTCTATTAACACACTCTATAGTTTTTCTATTCTTTTCTAAATTTAAAACTGTTACTGAACAATTACTAATTCTAAATTTTCCAATATTTTCATCTCCACTTATCACATATGAACATGCAGTAGATATTGCAACCCCATGGCTTATGCATAGAATATTTTTACCTATTTTTTCTTTTTCTTTTATAAAGTTAGTCATACGATTATAAACATCTCTTAAACTTTCTCCATCAGGATATTTTGTATTTAAAGGGTCTAGATTCATTTTTTCAAAAAAATCCATATAATTTTTATTTACGAAATCTATATCTTTACCCTTGAAAATTCCAAAATCTAACTCTTTTATGCGAGTATCTTCTATGAAATTTTTAAAACCGAGTTCATTTGCTGTTTGTTTTGTCCTTAATAAATTTGAAACATAAACTTCTTCGAATTCATAACTTTTTAATATATTTTTTGTTATTCTAAGTTTTGAGACTTCAGATTGTAAAATTTTTGATTTTTCAATCGAATATTTATGTTCTTTATTTGCATCTGTCATAGCATGCCTTACAAAAATAATTTTCATTTTCACCTCAAAAAATATTATACAATTTTAGAAGATAAAAAAAAGAATTGAACATTAGTTCAACTCTTCATCTGAATTTAACACTTCTTTTAGTATTTTTGTTTCTTCTTTTGTAAGTGTTACTCCTTTGCTCATCCTTGAATGCTCAGGATTCCAATTTCTTATATCATATTTGGCTTCTCCATCATTCCAACTAACTAAATTAATTTCTTTAGTC
>JALEKO010000025.1 GCA_022769085.1 Peptoniphilaceae bacterium | reverse complement strand
TTTTCGATTTTTTCTTTTATATTTGTTAATTTATTAATAAATTCTTTATTCTCTTTTTCCAATTCTTTATATTTTGTTACATCTGACTCATACGATTTTAATACATTTGAATTGGTTTCTTTTTTTACTTTATGTTCATATAATACTAAATTTATCTCTTTAAGTTTTTTTTCTTTAAAATTTACTTCTGATGATAAGATTGTAATGTCATTATTTATTTTTTCATTAATTAACAAATATTTTTCTTTATTCGAATTATATTTTTTTATTTCTAACTCTTTTTTATTAATATCATTTTTTAATGATACTAATAATTTTTCAATTTCATCATATCTTATTTTATTTTTATCTAAATCTATTAAAATTCGATTCTTGTCTTTTTTTGAAAATTCTATTTTTTGTTTTAAAAGTTCATTTTTATTTATAAAATTATTTAATTCATTATTGATATCATTTATTTTTAATTCCAAATCATTCTTAGTATTTTCAAATTCTGACAAATTTTTTTTAATTGGTATAATTTCTTTTTCTTTATTTGATATATTATTTTTTATTTCAAATAAAGCATCATTTAAAAGTTTAATATCTTTTTCTATTTTTTCTATTTTGTTGTAAATTTTTAATGTATTATTTTTATAATACGCAAAACTAAGTTTATCGTATTCAGATATTAAACTTTCTTTATTTCTTTGATTTTGTGCATGAGATTTTAAAATATTTAATTCTTTTTTTCTATAGTTAAAATCATTTTCTATTTCATTTAATTTTTCATTTAACTTTTGAAGATTTTTTATTGATTCTTCTTTTCTAAATTTATGCTTAGAAATTCCACTTGCTTCTTCAAATATATTTCTTCTTTCTATTGGAGAAGAATTGATTATATTTTCTATTTTACCTTGTGAAATTATTGAATATCCATCTTTCCCTATTCCAGTATTCAAAAAAAGTTCTTTTACATCTCTTAATCGAACTTTCTTTTTATTTATTCTATATTCTGACTCTTTGTCCCTGTATATTCTTCTTTCAATTTGAATATAATCGCCAAAGAAATCTATTTTTTTATCTTCATTAGAAAAATTAAGCTTAACATCTGCAAAATTCATTCGATTTTTATCTTCACTTCCAGAAAATATAACATCTTCCATAGAATCTCCTCGAATAGACTTTGCAGATGTTTCTCCTAAAACCCATTTTATTGCATCGGAGATATTGCTTTTTCCACTTCCATTTGGACCTACAACTGCAGTAATCTGACTATCAAATTTTATTTTTGTATAATTTGCAAAGGATTTAAATCCTCTTATTTCTATTGATTTAAGTCTTATAAAAGATCACCACCATAATTTTTTTCTACATATCTTTTTATAAATTCATAAACTTTAATTTCATCAATTTGTTCATCTATTTTTAAAATAATTTTGTCAGAATTAATTTCCTCAAATTTAAATTTAATCCTGTATTTATTCCAAAAATATTTTTGATTGCTTTTTTTATTACCATTTATTATAGAAATATTTCTTCCATTACATTTAAATGTAATGATATTACTTATATTTTTAAATTTAAGTTTTTCTTCAATAGCATATTTCATTAAATTGCTTTCAACCATTTGTCTTATTGCAGGGTGAAAAGGTCCTGATACAACATCTTTTCCATAATTTATATTTTCTGTTGTTTGAAGACCAATTCTAATTACATCTATTTTTCTATAAGTATAAATCATATACATTATAGTTGATATATCAATTGCTTCTTTCAAAGATAATGGAGTATATAGACCTTTACAATATAAATTATTTAATAGTGTATCTTTAATAACTAAAGTTGGATATATTCTAACAAAATCTGGTTTTAATTTCACAGATTTAATTGCTGAATCAATGTCTTTTTGTCTAGTATCCATATAAAGACCAGGCATCAACTGATGACCCAAATTAAAATTATATTTTTTTATCAAATTACTTGCTCTTATAGAGTCTTCTACACTATGACCTCTTTGATTATATTTAAGAACCTCATCATTCATTGATTGAATTCCCAATTCAATTGTGTCAACTTCATATTTTTTTAAAAGTAATAAAATTTCATCATCTATATAATCAGGACGCGTTGAACATCTTACTGCACTGACAATTTTTTTATCTTTATAATCTTTAGCTATCTTTAAGTATTCAATTAATTCATCTTTTTTTATACCAGTAAAAGATCCACCATAAAAAGCAATTTCTCTTTCTATATTTTCATCTTTTAAATACTTAATATAATTATCTATTTGATTTTTTATTGAATTAAAATTTGGTTTTTCATTATAATCTGTTATTTTCACCTGATTACAGAATGCACAGTCATGTGGGCAACCTAGAAATGGTATAAACACAGGAATTATATATCTTTTTTTATGCATGTTTAATTTTTTCAAATGCCTTCCTTGCAGCTTGTTGTTGTGCATTTTTTTTATTTTTTCCAATACCTAATGCCAGCATTTTATTATTATAATTTACAGAAATATAAAATGTTTTATCATGATCTGGTCCTTCAGTTTTTTCGATTTTATATTCAAGAACAGTATTTTCCTTTTTATTAAAATACTCTTGTAATTTTGTCTTGTAATCGATAAAGAGGATTTCATCATTCAATAGTAAATTAGCTTTCTCACCAAATCTATTTATAATATATTCATATAAAAATTTATATCCAGCATCAAGATATAATGCTGCACAAACTGCTTCAAATGCATCCGCTTTTATTGAGCTTTTTTCTCTTCCTCCGCTTGCTTCTTCTCCTTTTCCAAGAAGAATGTATTTTGAAAGATTAAGATCTTCTGCAGCATATGCAAAAGAAGATTCACATACTAATTGGCTTCTAATTTTTGTTAACTTGCCTTCTGGATAATTAATATGTTTTTTAAATAAAATCTCACTTACTAAAAGTTCAAGTACACTATCGCCTAAAAATTCTAATCTTTCATTAAATTTTATTTTTTTGTCAAGCACTTCATTTGCATAAGAACTATGTGTTAATGCAATATTTATTAGATTAATATTTTTAAAACTATATTTTAAATCCTCTTCTTGAAATTTATTAAGATCATCAATTCTTTCTTTACTGATCATCTTCAACCTTTTTTTCTAATATTTCTATCATATCATTTAAAGTTTTAATATTATCCAATTCATCATCACTAAATTCAATCTCGAACTCATCTTCTATCGTCATTACAAAATCTAATAGATCTATTGAATCAATTTCATCATTTTCTGATATGTTTTCATTAAAATTTAAATTATTAATGTCAACATCAAAATTTTCTTCAACAAGTTTTTCAAATTTTTCTCTTATCATTCAAATTCTCCTTCTAATTTCTTTGTTACATCCTTTTTTATATAGTCTAATAAATTACCAACAGCATACGCAAATCCTTCAGAATCACTTGACCCATGACATTTAAAAACAGGTTTTTTTATACCTAATACTGGAGCTGCATTTGCTTTATCTAAATTATATATTGATAAAAGTTCTTTTAGTTTATCTTTTATTAAAAAAGCACCAATTTTAGAAATTTTTGAACTTAAAATAGATTTTTTTATTTCACTTAATAATAATATGGCAGTCCCTTCAATTGATTTTATAGCAATATTACCAGAAAATCCATCAGTTACTATTACTTCAACCTTATCGGTTAATATATCTCTTGCTTCAATATTTCCAATAAAATTCAAATTACTTTTTGTTAACATAGCAAAAGTATCTCTAGCCAATTGATTTCCCTTGTGTTCTTCAATTCCAATATTCAAAAGTCCAATTCTAGGATTTTTAACATTAAATACAGTTTTGCAATAAATCGATCCCATTCTAGCAAAATCCATAAGCATTTCTGGTTTAGTATCAATATTAGCACCTGGATCAATTATTATGGTTTTTCTTTCCCTTGTCGGTACGTTTGCAACAATTGATGCTCTTTTTACTCCATTAAGTCTACCTGTTATAAACATTGAACATGCTAGTATTGCACCAGTTGAGCCTTGACTTATAAGACCATCATATCCTTCTAAATTTAAAGTATTAAACGCTACAACCATTGATGAATTTTTTTTCTTTCTTATTGCTCTAACAGGTTCATCATTATTATTAATTATTTCTGTTGAATTTATAATTTCATAATCATATTTTGGCAATCTAAAATCTATTATTTTTTCTATTTTATCTTTTTCACCAACAAAACTTATAAAATATTTCTCTTTTTCATATGCCTTAATAGCTCCATTTATTACTGATTCCACCCCAAAATCAGAACCATTTGTATCTACAACTATTTTCATTATCACCTCTTATATAGTATAAGTTTACCTTTATATAAAAATTTTTAAATTCAAATTTAATTTCCTATTTATTTACAAAGAAAAAGTGTTTTGCTTTTGACAAAACACTAGGTAATTCTTTATTATTCTGCTTCAATGATTTCTTTACCTTTGTAATAACCACAACTTGGACAAACTCTATGTGGTAGCATAGGCTCATGGCAATTTGGACATTCTACAAAGCTCATTCTATTTAATCTGTATGATGAAGCTCTTCTTTTATCTCTTCTGGTTTTTGAAGTTCTTCTTTTTGGTACTGCCACTTTAACACCCCCTCTTTGAGATTTAGCAATCTGTACTATTATATTATCGATATAGTCAACTGTCAAATTATTAATTTTTTACTAAATTCATTGTATCTCTTGCAATCATTAGCTCTTCGTTTGTAGCAATTACATAAACATCTACAGAACTATTTTCAGATGAAATTTTGTTTATTTCAGTTCTAATTGAATTCTTTTCTTCGTCAATTTCAATTCCAAACTGTTCAAATCCTTCCATAATAGATTTTCTCATTACATCAGAATTTTCTCCTATTCCACCTGTGAAAACAATAGCATCAACTCTTCCGAGTTCTGCCATATATCCTGCAATGTATCTTTTAGCCCTTGTAGCAAACAAATCCCAAGCAACAATTGCTCTTTTATCTCCTTTTTCTCTTGCATCTTCAAGATCTCTCATATCACTTGAAATTCCACTTACACCTAAAACCCCAGATTTTTTATTTAAAATTTCATTTACTTCATCAGCAGATATTTTTTCCTGATTTTGTATAAAAGTAACTACAGCCGGATCCAAATCACCGCTTCTTGTGCCCATTACAAGACCTTCAAGAGGTGTAAGCCCCATTGTTGTATCAAAACTCTTTCCATTTTTGATTGCTGTTATACTTGCACCATTTCCTAAATGACATGAAATTATATTTAAATTATCTTTTTCAATTCCTAAAACTTCTGATGCTTTCAATGAAATATACTTGTGACTTGTTCCATGGAAACCATATTTTCTAATTCCGTATTTTTCATAATATTTATAATCTATTCCATATAAATAATTATGCTCAGGAATACTTTGATGAAATGCTGTATCAAAAACTGCTACATTTTTAACATCAGGAAGTAACTTCTGACATGCTTCAAGCCCTTGTAAATTTGCAGGATTATGTAGCGGAGCAAATTTTGTATTCTTTTTTACTGCTTCTACAACTTTTTCATCTATAATTACAGAATCATTTATTTCTTCGCCACCATGTACAAATCTATGACCAACAGCATCTATTTCATTTAAATTTTTAATAGCTCCACTATTTTCATCAGTTAATGCCTTAAATACATTATTCACTGCCTCTGTATGATTATTCATCGGTTCTTCAATTATTAATTCTTTTTCTTTACATGTTTGTTTTAATCTTGAACCATCTATCCCTATTCTCTCAACTAATCCTTTTGCTATT
>JALEKO010000023.1 GCA_022769085.1 Peptoniphilaceae bacterium | reverse complement strand
TTGATGAGTTATTAAAATTATTGTTGATTTGTATTTCTCAACAATCTTTTTTAAGAGATTAAGAATTGACTTTGTAGTAGTAGGATCTAGTGCGGAAGTTGATTCATCAGACAAAATAACTTTTGGATTAAGTGCTATAGCCCTTGCAATAGCAACTCTTTGCATTTGACCTCCAGATAAATTTGATGGATAGTCATTTTCTTTATCAGAAAGATCGACAAAATCAAGTAATTCTTTTACTCTATTTTTTATCTTTTCTTTTGGCCACTTTTCAAGTTCCATAGGAAATGCAATATTTTTTCCAACTGTTTTTTGTTTAAATAAATTAAAGTTTTGAAATATCATTGATACATTTCTTCTTTGATTCATAAGATCTTTTTCATTTAATTTTAGTATATCTGTATCATCAATAAATATTTCTCCACCATCGGCTTCTTCTAGCCTATTTATACATCTAACAAGTGTAGATTTTCCGGCACCTGATTTTCCTATAATTCCAAATATTTCACCGTTATTTATACTTAATGAAACTCCATTTACCGCATGAAAATCCTTGCCATCATTTGTTTCGTATTTTTTTGTCAAATTCTTAATCTCTATCATAAAACCTTCTTATTTTTATTTGTTACTTGAATCTTCCTTTTCAACGTTATCTTTATTTTCGTTTGAATTTGAATTTTCATTAGTTATTCCAAATTTTGATGTATCAAATGTTCCATCATAAATTGATGAGAAAGCAGGAATTATTGATCCTGAAAATTCATCTTCAATGTATTTCTTTACTTCATCAGATTGAAAAGCTTTAAGTAAAGCCTTAAATTTAGGGTCTTGTTCTTCTCCTTCTTTAACGGCTATTACATTTGCATAAGGATTATCTTCAGATTCAATTGCAAGAGAATCTTTAACAGGGTTTAATCCAGCATCTAATGCATAATTTGAATTTATAACACCTAATCCTGCATCTGAATATAAGCTTGGAATTGATGCTGCTTCAGCAGGTACGATTTTTAAATTTTTAGGATTATCAGTTATATCTTTTTCTGTTGCCTCTACCCCAGCTTTAGGATCAAGTTTAATAAGTCCATTTTTTTCTAGAAGTTTTAATGCTCTTGCTCCATTTGTAGCATCATTTGGAATTACAACTTCATCTCCATCTTTTAATTCATCAAGAGATTTATATTTTTCAGAATAAATACCCATAGGTTCAATATGAACAGTTCCTATTGGAGATATTTTAGTATTATTTTCTTTATTAAAGTTTTCTAGATATGGATAATGTTGAAAATAATTTGCATCTAATTCTCCTTCATCCAATGCAGTATTAGGTGTTACATAATCATCTATTTCTTTAATATCGAGTTTATATCCTTCTTTTTCTAAAACTTTCTCAGCTACTTTTGCAATATCTCCATGAGGTGTAGGGCTTACACCAATTTTTATTACATTTTCATCCTTTGCAAAAGATGTAAAACCAACTGCTAAAGTTGATACTACTAAACCTAACGCCAATACATTTTTAAAAATTTTGTTCTTTTTCATTTTTTTCCTCCATAAAAATTTTTAAATTAAAAAATCCTTATATGCAAAGCATATAAGGACGATTGTTCGTGTTACCACCTTATTTTAGAAAATTCTCACAAATTTCCCCTCTATGAGTAACGTGTTCATTACTCTCTAATGATAACGGTAAGACACCCGGATGACTCTAACTATTCGAATCATCAAACTCCGAGACCATGTTCACAAAATGAGACTTTAAACTTTTTCACCACACTAAGTTCTCTCTAAGAAAGCTCAAATCTGCTACTCTTCTCTTCTAAGTTAATCTATGTTCAACTTATGAGTTTATTATAAACCATTTAAAAAAAATGTCAAATAAAAATTTAAAAAAAATTTTATGTTATCTTTAAATTAATTTGGGAAGATAAAATATAAACTGTATAATTAATATGAATGTTTCTTGGCACCCATTCAAAAAAAATCAAGGAGGATAATATATGAATAATTTAAGATTTGAGGATTTTAAAAATCCTAATTTTATTGTTAAATCTGGTCTTATTGCAGCTATATATGCAATACTTACTGTAAGCTTTCCAGCTTTTTCTTATGGGCCAATTCAATTTAGAGTAAGTGAAATTCTTGTTTTGTTAGTTTTTTATAATGATCGTTTCATTCCTGGATTACTTTTAGGATGTGCAATAGCAAATTTTGCAAGTCCTATAGCAATTTTTGATGTTCCTTTTGGAACACTTGCAAGTTTTTTAGCTTTTATTGGAATTAGAAAGTCAAAATCATTATTTGTTGCATCTATTTTTCCAACTTTATCAATGATTATTCCTGCAATAGGTTCATACTTATTGTTAGAAAATACATCAAGCTTTTTATTAATGCTTTTTTATTTTGCACTAAGTGAATTTTTCGTTGTATCTGTTTTAGGAGTAATTATATTTAAAATCATTGAAAAAAATGATGCTCTTGTAAAATATATATTTAATTTTTAATATAATTTAATTTTTTCAAAATTAAAGCGTCGAAAAAATATATTGAAATTATCGACGCTTTAAAAATTTTAAATTTATATAGTTTTAATTTTAAATATCTTTCTAATATTTATATAAATGAAAAGCTATTATTTTAAATATTCTAATATTATATTCCGCTCTTTTACCAAATCTAAAAAGCTATATCTAGCATTTGCAGGGCTTGTTGAAGGAAGTTTTATTCCTTTATCAAAAAGATTTTTATGATATTTATTATAGTATTTATAAGATGTTGTTCCATTTAAAAATACTTCTTTTATATTTGCTAATTTAAATATTTTATTTAAATTAGATGGAATTACATTTTTTATAGAAGAATCACTTGAGCCTATTATATCACATTTATAAATTGAATCATACATAGCTATATTTTTTCTGTATAAAAAATTCTTTTTACTATTAATATCATCTTCTATTTTTTCATCAAATAGAATTTCCATAATTTTCCAAAATCTATTTTGAGGATTTCCATAAAAAAATCCGTATTCTCTAGTTTTTACAGATGGAAATGAACCTAATATAAGTATTTTTGAATTTTTATCAAAAATAGGTTTTAGAGGATGAACTATAGTTTCATATTTTTTATTATCATATTTCATATACTTTACTCCACTAATTTAAATAATTAGTTATATATCATTTATGTTTTTTAGTTTATTATTCACAAAAACTGTTAATGAAATAATACAAAAAAGACAAACTGTTGTAATAATTAAAGAATTATATTCTTCTGGTACTATTTTTATATATCTCATTATGCTAACAAACATAAATAAAACTATGCCTATCCTGAAACAATATTTTCCACATAATAAATTTGCTATTTTCCAGTTTTTTTTATTTTTCATTGACAAAGAAGTTCTATATCCTGAAAAATTATTAATATTTCCATTAGCTATTTTTTTCCACCATGGGTATGAAACAATCATAAGAATTGGTATTATATAATCTACAACCAAGAAAAAATATTTCATACTAAACATACTCCTTTAATCTTATTATTTATATTATTTTCGTAAAAATTCAAAAATAAAATCATTCTTTAATTTCTTTTTTCATTGTTACTTTTTTTGTTGCATCTATTTTTTGATCAGTATAAAGCACCACATCTTTTATAACCAATTTTTGTACAGCCGAAATAAGAAGTTCCATATAAGAAAAGTCTATTTCATTATTTTTTGTTGGGAGCATGATATTTAATGAATCGGCATCTTTAGCATAAAAATTATGACCGTAATTAAATTGACCGTTATACGATGACTTATGAATTGCAGAAGTAACAAATATCGCTGATTTTGGGTTGATTTTTTCTGTGTGGACAACTGCTATATGGTCATCTGCACCATAATTATAATTTCTATATTTTGCTGATCCGAACATATCAATTGTTATAGTGTTTTTTGAAAATACTTCTACATTATTTCCGATAAAATCTGATATTCCAGTATTTGCTTCACCTGCTGTAACAAATGGTAGACACCCAACTATTCTATCATCACTTTTAAGTCTTTTACCTCTTGTTGATTTCCCAAATAATTCTTCTAAGTTATATTCTTTCCATTCTAGCCTTTCTATATTTTCAAGTACTTCTTTCTCCTCGTTAGACAATTCATAATTGTCTAGTCCGCTTACCTTTAGGTAAGCGGAAAGCTCGCTTATACGCTCCTCTTCGAGCTCGCTTATAAAGCTCTCCATAAATTCAAAATCGATCTCGCCGTCTTTAGTTGGGAGTTGAATTATATTATTCTGAATTTTAGCCCATGAACACATGTTTTCATACCCAAAGTCAAACATTAAATATTTAAAAGAATTTACAATATACAAACCTTGTTTTTTATTCATATTAAATTTAGGAATTAAAGAAAATACTCTTGCGTGAGTTACCATTTTATATTTAAATTGCCTATAAAAAGAGTTTCCAAACATATCAATAGTAATGGTGTTACCTTCAATTATTTTTGCATTGATGTTTGTTTTTCCTAATACACCATCATTTGTCAAACCAGCGGTTATTACATATTCACCTAAATCATTTATATGGCGTTTTTGTATATCAAAATCGCCATTTTCACTATCAAATAAATCTCCAATTCTATACTCGCCCCACTGAACATTTTGGAGTTTTTCGTTCAGTGAGGCATTTATTTTTTTAAGGATTCACTCTCCTCATCTGTGTTTTTGAGAAGACTTGATACTTCCCATGAAAGATAATCTGCTACAGTTTTTTTGAAATCATCAAGAGTTGGCCTTGTGTCTATCGGTGCCGTTTGATTCCAATCCGATCCATTTTCTGGGTCAATATGTCCTTCATAATATTCTTTTTCTGTAAATATGTTAAGCTTACTTTTGCCAAAGCGCACAAGATTTACCAGCTCTTCATATCTTTCCTTTGCTCTGTCTGTATCTCTAAGATTTACACTTGCTTTTTTTCTGTTTGTTCTTGTGTAACCGTCATTTGAAAAGTCAATGAATTTAACTATTTCATCTTTTTGGTGAGCTTCTCCTACTCTAAATACATATATGTTTGTTTGTACGCTTGATTTACCTACGAATAAATCTATCGGCATTTTAATACTTGCAAGCAGTGTATTATGTGAAAGTATTCTTTTGTTAATCTCCTTTGCTTTGCCACTTCCTGCAGAATTTTGAATGATTATAGCAGCGTAGCCTTTATTCATCATGGACAGTGCCTTTTCTACGAAAATCATTCCGTTTCCCTCTGCTGAATAAGGCGGATTAAGTACAAATGCTGTTGCTGGGAATTTTTCGTCAGTTTTTCCAAAACCATATTTACCGTCAAAATCTAATAGGGAGTCTTTGTTTAAGATGTTTGAACTGCCATCTCCCATAAGTATCATGTTTAAAATTGCAAGCATGTAGATATTGGACAGTACTTCCAATCCTAAAAGCTGTTCTGCTTTTATCTTTAGTTGTTTTTGTTCCAGTTCAAGGGGGGACGTGATTTTTTCTTTGGCATCTATTATCATCTCGTTCATTGCAGCTACAAGTAGTCCCGCACTTCCCGTTGCAAAGTCCCAAACGTAACTGTCTTTATCAACTCTTGCAAGTTTTACTAAAAGTGTTGCCACATAAGATGGAGTTAGCACTACATCATTTAATTTATCTTGTGTAAAACCTAACCATGAGTACATTTCATTAAATAGTTTTCCGGTAAAATCTGTTGTTAGGCCTATTTTGTAATAAATTCCTAAATCATCAACTATTTTTGAAAATATTCTTTTCAATTGACTTTCCCCATTTACGGGCTTATTGATATTGTCTGATAGCAATGTGTTTTTTAGAGTTCTTATTATAAGGTCTTGTTTCGTTTTGGGTAAATTTTTTCTTTTTAAGAATGCTTCTATTTTTCTTACTATAATTTCTCCGTCTGTATTTCCATCTTCTGTAGATGATTTTAGATCTGACTTTTCAAGTGGGCTTACCTCTCCCGGTATTCCAAGTGTTGCCATAATAGATGCTGATACGAGATATACTCTGTCGTTTTCGCTTAAACCTTTTTCATTTGCATAGATATCATTGTTTAGCTTAACAAGGCTTTGGTTGATTTCTTTTTCTCTTTTATTTTTAAGAGCTTCAAGTTCTTCGGATGAGAGAGAAAGCTCATTGATTTTTTTAATAAAATTATTAAAGTTTTCTTTTTTTAAAAAAGAAAGGTCGCTATATTTTCCGACTTCTTGACCTATACCTAAGTTATCTTTTGACACATAGTATACGCCTATTGAATGTTCTATTTCTCCGTCTATTTTTTTGTATCCTGTAACGCCTATAGCTATTACATCTGTATAGCTTGTGTAGTGGAGTATGGCATTTGCATAATGCACTGCTCCATTTACAGCGTAACTGTTGATGTTTTTGTAATTAGGCTCGTTTTTACTTGTAGTATTATCTACTCTGTTATCACCATCAAGCTTAACTAGTTTATCTTTATAGCCTTTGTATTCTATGAGTATTGGATAGTAGTTTAAGGCTTCATCTTGTAATAAGAGTTTGCAGTCAGGTCTGTTTCCACCTTTTCCACCACTTTTTGATTTATATTCATCAAGTGCTTTGTCTATTTCAGCATTTAAACTTTCTTGTTCTAATTTGTAGTCTAATCCGTAACTTTTAAGCCAACCGTTGACTAAATCTGCAATATTAGGTTCAATTGATTGTACTTTTTTTGCCATAACCTACCTCTCTTTTTTATAATACTTTTTATAAATTAAGTATTTTTTTCTTGTTTTATAAATCAATATTTTCCATATTAATTAAATTTATTTCTCTTAATTCCATAAAAATATATACTATAATATATTTTACTTAATAATAGAATATTAAAACAATCACTACCTACTTTTTAAATTGTGGTGCTGATTGTTAGACTTTAGTTAAAACTACTAGTTGTTATTTCTATAAATTTTTGAAATTTTCATAATCAGATTTGTACAATACTGTTAAAACTGACTCTTCTTTTGTTTCATACGTAGTAGTAAAAATACAATCTAACAAATACTTAAAACCTAATTTTTCATTTACTCTTTTTGATTTAAGGTTTCTTTTAAAGTATCCACAAAAAATTGCATCCAAATTTAGAGTTTCAAAACAGTATTTTAAAACTGCAAAACCTGCTTCTGTCATGTATCCATGTCCCCAAAAATCTTTACTTAGAACATAACCAATTTCCCTGCATTTTAAATTTTTAAATTCTTCTAAAGCTAATTTCTCATTGTATTTTTCAATACCAAAAGAGCCTATTACTTTTCTTGAAAATTTATCAATTATTGCAAAAGTTTTTTTGCCATTAATAAATATATCCAAAATTTTTTCTGATTCTTCTATTGACTTATGGTGTCTCCAACCTGCCATTTCTCCTACACCATAAACTTTTGCATATTCATTAAAATCATATAAATCGTTTTTTTCAAATGGTCTTAAAATGAGATTTTTTGTTTCTAATATTATTCCTGTTATATCTATATCTATATTCATTTTTATCCTATATTTTTTACGTATAAAGATTACCTACTATATGTTTAGTTATTTATTCAAAAAATTTTTTACTTTAAAAGCTCATTACATCTTTATTTCATATTTTTCTTAATCACGTATTTTAATTATTTAGTCTATTCTTAATTTTATACTTTTTAATTACTTCTAAATTTATTTTGAAATTCGGTATAAGGATATTTGTCATTCATACTAAAGTGCCACAATTTCATCCACTATTTCACGAATGGTTTTATTGCTTGTTTCAATTTTTAAAGTATCAAGATTTTGATACATAAAAATTCTTTTAACACTTCTATCAATAACATCAACGGTTCGAATGCCTTTTTTAATATCTTTGTTTAATCTGGTTTTTAAATTCTCTTCATCAGCAATTAATGATATTTTTTTAACTCTACAATTTTCTATATAAAGTTTGCTTATAATATCATTAATAATAAATTGCTTATGCATTACCCAACAAAAAATAATATTTTCATAAGCAGAACAGTGGATAAAGCTATTTAGTAAATAACAAATATTTTCTACTACCATTTTTTTAGTTTCATCGGTCACTTGAAATGGACTGGCATCCCAACACCAATCGCCATCAAGAAATACGCTGTTGTTTAAATCTTTTTTTAACTGCTTGCTTACAATAGTCTTACCAACTCCCATTGTTCCGCCGATTAAATAAAGTGTTTTCATATAAAACCTCGTAAATTTTGATTTTTTCCAATATAATCTGGATTATTTATAGTATTTTCAATATCATCGTAATATTTCAGCACATTTCATGATTATGTTTTATCAAATGTTTTTTAATCCATTAGAAATAACCAACCTATTAACATCAGTTTAAATATTTAAAATATTTTATATTTTATATCATTATACGATAAATCCCATTATTAAAATATAATATAATTTATTATATTAAAACACAAGTTTATAAAAGTTATACTAAAAAACATATATAATTTTTAAAAAAATAATATTTTGCACTAAAAAAGCAACCATTAAAATTAATAGCTGCTTTTTTAAAGTTTAGGCAGGACCGCCTAATGTCGCCTGCATTTCTCGACACTCATTTAGAGCCGCGTTGGAGACGGATTCTTTTCAACCTCTAAACTTTTATTATATACATTATATCATAATTTATATTTTTTGTATTAAATTAGTCTAATATCTCAATTTTTTCTATATCATCAAAAGCTATCTCCCTATCATCAATTTCTATATAATTACAGAAAGACTCCTCGTCATGAGTATAACTATCTATAGATTTTTTATAATTTCACCAGATTTTAAATATATTTTAGATTGAATATTTAAATATTCACCATCTATAACATCATAATCTAAATCTTCACTTGTTATTGTCTTCATTTAAAGTTAACTCACCTTTTTTAAAACTTTTTTTCATCATTTGTAAACATTATATATTAATTTAATTGAAATCTATTTTTAATTCATTATTTTCTATTTTCCAATCAACCCTAACATAAAATTTATCATCTTCTATTGTAGTTTTATTTTTAAGATATCTGTTTTTAAAATCATTTTCCATATCTTGAGGAATTAACCAACCATACAGAGTATCAACCAATAAGTTATTAAATTTTACATCTTCACATTCGCCCGTTTGCATAAAAAATACTTTATTTAAATTAGACGCTTTACTTTCAACTAACTTAAAGAATTTCACAAACTCTTTAGGCTCATTTTCTCTTATTCCTAGATTCTTTAATTCTAGCATTATTAATTCCTCATTTAATTGTTGTTATATACACCATCTTTGCTAATTAAAACAACATCTTCACCTTTAATGTAAGCTAAAGGTTGATCTTGATTTCTCCAATTTTTAACAACTACAACTTCATCATGATTATTTACTATATAAATAGTAATTTCTTTAAATTTTTTTATGTTATTTTGTTGTAATGAAGCACTTTTGAAAAGCAAAAGTCAGTATTTATAGTGGTGCGGTGCTTTGTACATCATTCCCACTCAATTGTTCCTGGTGGTTTACTTGTTATATCGTAAACTACTCTTCCAACTCCTTTTACTTCATTTATCATTCTACTTGAAAGTTTTTCTAGTAATTGATATGGAAGTTTTGCTGCCTCAACTGTCATGGCATCTTCACTTGTTACGGCACGAATTGCTATTACATTGTCGTATGTTCTCATATCACCTTTAACCCCAACTGTTTTTAATGGAGTATATACTGTAAAATATTGCCATACAGATGTATCTAATTCATAATTTTTTATTTCTTCTCTTAAAATTGCATCTGTTTCCCTTACAATTTCAAGTTTTTCTTCTGTAATATCACCAATTACTCTTATAGCAAGACCTGGACCTGGGAAAGGTTGTCTTTGTATTTGCTCTTTTGGTATATTTAAAGATAAACCAAGCTCTCTTACTTCATCTTTAAAAAGGTCTTTTAGAGGTTCTATTAAGCCTTTAAATTCAATTTTTTCTGGTAAACCACCAACGTTATGATGACTTTTTATGACAGATGCTTTTCCTTTTCCAGATTCTATTATATCAGGATATATGGTTCCTTGAACTAAATAATCAGCATTTATTTCTTTAGCTTCTTTTTCAAATACTCTTATAAATTCATTTCCAATAATTTTTCTTTTTTCTTCAGGATCAGATACATTTTTAAGTAATTCTAAAAATTTTTTTGACGCATCTACTTTTTTTACATTTAGGCCAATCTGTTTATAAGCTTTCATAACTTCAGATGCTTCATTTTTTCTTAATAGTCCATGATCTACAAAAATACAATATAAATTATCTCCTATTGCTCTACTTACTAAAGTTGCAGCAACTGAAGAATCAACACCACCAGATAGTGCACAAACTACTTTTGAATCTTTATATTTTTCTTTAAGATCGCTAATAATTTCTTCTGCAATGTTTCCCATTTTCCGTGTTTGGTTACACTTACATATATCTATTAAAAAGTTTTTAATTATTTCATTTCCAAATTCTGAATGAACTACTTCGGGATGAAATTGAACTGCATAAATATTTTTTTCCACATTTTCAAATGCGGCAATTGGGGTATTCATAGTCCGTGCTTGTTTTTTGAATCCCTTTGGCATTTTAGTGACTCCGTCTCTGTGATTCATCCAAATTGTAGACTCCTGAGAAACATTTTTAAAAAGCTTTGATTTTACATTTACATAAAGCGGTGTTTTACCATATTCTCCTTTTTCAAGCGTTTCTGTAGTTCCACCAAATTCATGATTTATATATTGCATACCATAACATATTCCAAGAATAGGAACATTAAGTTTAAAAAACCTTTCATCCATTTTAGGGGCATCTTCATCAAAAACAGATTGAGGGCCGCCTGTTAAAATAATTCCTTTTAATCCATCAAAATTAAGTGAATCAAAATCTACATCACAATTATGAAGTTGTGCATAAACTCCATTTTCTCTTACTCTTCTTACTATTAGTTGATCATATTGCCCACCAAAGTCAAGAACTAATATCTTATCTTTAACCATTTCTCCTCACTTTCATTTTTAAATATAAATATCTCCAAATACAGCAAAATAATTCATAAAAGCTATATTTGTAATTTCATATGTCAGACTATTTTCATTTTTAGAAATTAATTTATACTTTGTTTTTTCCATAACAGATTTAAAAGCTTCATTATTTACATCGCAATTAAATTCTATGCTTTTTGCAAAAATTTCTGTCATAAAAAAATCTGTAATGGTTTCAATAGTTTCTGTGGCATATCCTCTATTTCTTTTATTTTTTTGAATATAAATGTATAATTTTATTTTTTCATTTTTTTCGTCAACTTCTATTGCTTTTATAACTCCAATAGATTCTGATGATTTTTTTTCAAAAATTTGCCATTCATAATTACCAAACTTTTTACCTAATTTTGCAGAATTTTTAAATTCATTTTCATTTATATTTAATTCTTTTATCCAACCAATTTTTTTGTAATCTTTTTCTATAAACCATTTAAAATTTAGTCTTCTACTTTCAATATATTTACTGTTTTCCTTATTCATATATCTACTATACCAATATTTTAAAAATATATTATTTTTTAGAAAAATTTTACGGTATAATATCATATAAGATAAGGATATGAAGGTGGTTTTATGGATATTGAAAATGAGAATTTAAATTATTTAAAATCTGATATTGCTTTAAAAATTTTATATACAAATAAAATAAGTTATGATAATAAAAATTGGAATACAAAAATTAAATTTCATCCTTTTACAGAATTTTATTATATTCTTGACGGAGAAGGAAGATTTACAATAGAAAATAAAGTCATACATGTTGAAAAAGATGATCTTATAATATTAAATCCCAATATAGGTCATACAGAAACTCCAAATGAAGAAATGAGAAAGTTTGAATTTATTTCTTTTGGAGTTGATGGTATAACAGTCTTACCTCAAATAGATATATTTGATAAGTCTGAAAAATTTTTTATAAAAGAGTCGATACGTACAGATAGATTCTTTTATAAAGAACTTTTTAAAAGCATTTATGAAGAATATAATTCTGATCGCTTATATTCAAAAGGATATGCAAATTCAATAGCAACTATTTTAATAGTAGAAATTTTAAGAAAATTTCCAGAAAGTATAATTGCTTCTTCAGATAAAAAAATCTCAAAACAACTTGATTATATAAAATCATACATTGATAAACACTATAGTGAAGATATAAAGCTTGAAAATCTAGCATCTATGGCTTACATGAATAAATTTCATCTTATTGCAGAATTTAAAAGTGCTTTCAGAGTAACTCCTATTGAATATTTAATTTTAAAAAGAGTAGATATAACAAAAAGTTTACTAATAACAACAAATCATTCAATGGAAGAGATAGCAAATATGGTAGGATTTAATTCACAGTCATATTTTAATCAGGTTTTTAGAAAAAAAGTAGGTACTACCCCATCGAAATATAGAAAAAAACATAGACTTAGAAATCAGATCTAACTAGAATTTTAGTTTAAAGAATTTTATTAAATATGTAATTATTAATAATAAATTTTAAAATACTCATAGCATAAAAACTATGAGTATTTTAAAATACCTTTTTTTAATTTTTTATTTACTATATCCACATTTAGGACATTTTCCGTCCTTCAATTCAACTCCACATTTTGGACAACGTTCTTTACTTCCATTTACTTCATATGTTTCATAAGCTGCATTATCACCACTTGTAAAAGTTATTTTTACAATATTTAATTTATCTTTCAAAAGATCATAAACTATTTTTATCATTCCTTCAACTGTTAAAGTTTCTTTTGTAACAACTAAACGACAATCAGGATAAGCGGTTGCAAGTTCTGTTTTAAATGCTTCACCTTTCATTGTATTTGTAGGTGTTCCATTTTTTATTCCTTGTTTTTCATAAACATCTAACACAGATGGAAGAAGTGGGTCATCTTCACGTAAAATTAAAGCATGATCAAAATTTTTTAATAAACTCCATGCTACTTTTTTAATTTCATTACATGGGTAAACCATGTTAACACCTTCATTTATTGTATCTTCAACTTCAATTGTAAGTCTACCTGTATGTCCATGTAAATATTGTGCTTCACCTTTAAAATTTAAAAAACGATGTGCATATTGCAAATCAAATGTTGTATAGCTTCTCATATACTCCCCCTAAAAATTTTATGTACAAGAAATTCATCTTGTGTTATTACAATAATATAAAAAAAATTAAAATTATAGTAATATTTGCTTTTATTTTAATACTATTTTGTTTTTAGGAGTAATAATGGAAAATAAATTTATAAAAGTACAAAATTTTAATGATATAAAAAATAGGCATGTTCTAACCCACTGGCAAGATAACGTAGAAATAATAAAAATAGATGATGGAAAAATGAATTGTGTGGTAAATTCAGTAAAGTTTACTTTAAAAAAAGGTGATATATGTATTATTAATCAAAAGCAATTACATAGAATTTCGTGTGAAAATGAAAATAATTGCACTTTTAAAAATATTTTTATAGATCCTTCTTTTTTTACAGCAAACAAAGAAATATACAACAAATATATTGATCCTATTTTAAATAATGATAACATAAGTCAAATTATTTTAAATTCAAATACATCTTTAAATAAAGAAATAAATAAATTTATAGATGAGATTGAATTTTTAGAAAATAATAAGCCACTTGCTTATGAACTCTCTATAATTGCATACATTCATTTTATTTTTAAAGATATTTATTGTTATGCAAAGAACAAAAAAGTGATAAATAAAAAATCAAATTCTGACATTTTATTATTTATGAGAATTACTTCTTTCATATATGATAACTTTTCAAAAAAAATAACTCTTGATGATTTATCTTTAGTTGGAAATGTAAGTAGAAGTAAATGCTCGAATATATTTAAAAAATACGCTGGAACATCCCCCATAGATTTTTTAAATTTATATAGGCTTGAAGTTAGTACAGAAAAATTAATAAATAGTGATGAACAAATTTCAGAAATAGCATTAGAATGTGGTTTTGGACAACAAAGTTATTATAATAAATTATTTTTAAGGGAATACAAAGTAACTCCTTCTGAATATAGAAAAAAATATTCTAAATGAAAGTTATTTTTTATTATTTGATACATTTCTTTCTGTTGTATATAATATATGTAAATGAGGATATTATGAAAAATAAAAAGATATTTATTATAAGCTTTGTTATATGTGTTTTATCATTTAATATTGTTTTAGCAGATGAAGTAAGTTTTGATGATAATTACTATAAATTTGAAGAAAATTCAGAACTAGATTTTTCAAAAACTGATAATTATGTTGCTGAGTTTAAAATTTATTTAAAAGATATAAATAAATTATATGATGAAATTGATAATTATCTTATAGAATCAAACGATTTAAATGAAAGTGAGTTAATATTTGATGAAGTAATTGAAAAATTTTTTAAAAATGAAACTGAAGAAACTATTTCAAATATTTTAAAAATTAATTCTGATTCTAAAAATTATTATTTAAATTTATTTGTAAATGATGTAAATTTTAGAAAATACCCAAAAGAAATTAATGATTTAATCAACGAATACTTTAATTTTAAGCAAAAAAATGGTATTTCTCAAAATGATATTGATTTTTTTGAAAATAAGTTTAATGAACTTTATAATTATAACCCTTTAGAAAGTTATAAATTTGATAATATAAATTCAAATAGTAAAGATAGCTTGTTTAAGGATAATTATGAACCTGATTTTTCAGATGATATTTTTAATGGTTTTAAAGAAACCGAAAAAATTAATGGTAACTACAATGAAAAAAATGAAAATTTAAATAGATTTAAATATGAAAATTCTTCAGATGATGAATTGAATGAAAATAGATTTAAAGATTCAGATTATTTAAATAATAGTTTTAATCCTAACAAAAAAGATGATAAAAAAGAAATTGAAAAGCTTTGGAATGAACTTGATTATTGGACATCGGCATTCCCTGATTTTTTCGATTATGAAAAAGATGGACTTAGAGCTGATTATTATTTATATATGACTGATTTTGATGAAAAACTTGAGAAAGGTAATGTTACAAAGGGAGAATTAAATTCTGTTATAAATGTTGTTTATGAAACCTTAACTCAAACTCCAGATAAAACTCATGAAGAAAAAAATTTAGATACAAGTATAAAAGATACTGTTACAAAAAATGATATTTCTGAATATACTAATTTTATAAAAATAGGAAGAAATTATGTAAAAGAACTTCAGCAGATGAACAAAGATTATAAAAAGTGGAAAGAAAATAACCCTGATGCTTCAAAAGAACAATTAGAAAATTATCTTGAAGATGTTTTAAATTTATGGTACAAAAATCCATTTGATAAAAATTCAAAAGTTAAATTTGCATCAAAAAATTCAAAAACTTCAGTTCCAGGTATTTTTAATTTCATTTTAATTTTAATAATATCTTTAGTAATTTTAAATTTAAAAAGAATAAAAAGTATAATTAAAATATAAAAACTAAAAATAGAGCTTGTAAGATTTTTCTTACAGGCTCTATTTTTTAAAAATTAAATATTTCATCTGCTACTTCGTTTAAGAATTCATAATCATGTGAAACAATAAAAATTATCTTTTCTTTATTTTTAAATCTTTTTATTAATTTTGATATTTTCATCATATTTGTATAATCCATACCACTTGTCGGTTCATCAAAATATATAAAAGTAGAATCTTTGCATAAAATTGATGCTATAGCTACTCTCTGTTTCTATCCCCCAGATAAACTCATTGGATGTTTTTCTTTTAAATTGTATAATTCTAAATCTTTTAAAATAATTTCTGCTTTTTTTTTCATCAAAATTCTTTACTCCTAAACTAAGTTCTTTAAATACTTCATCTGTAAATAACTCGTTATTTACATCTTGCATTACTAATGATGATTTTTTATTATTTCTTTTTTTGATAATTTTTCACCTTTAAAATATATTTCTTCTTTTGATTTTCTATCAATTCCAATTAAACATCTGAGTAATGTTGACTTTCCTAGACCATTTGAGCCAATAATTCCATAGATTTTTCCAAGATTAAAATTAATATTTTTTAGATTTAACGCTTTATCCTTAACTTCAAAATTATAATTAATCTTTTTAATTTGAAAATCTCCATCAAAACTTATTGAAGGAATTTTTAAATTTGTTAATTTTTTAATTATTATAAAAGATACAAGGGAAAGCTTCCAAGTGAGGTTCGTAATTTAGCAAATATAAATAGTAAAATTTAAAATTAAAAAAAAAAGCAAATAAAACCAGAATATCTGGAATTATTTGCTTATTTTTTCAATAATCTGAATTATTTCCTCTATTTTTTTATCAATATCTTCACTGTTATTTTTAGAAATAGAATCTTTTAAACAATTTTTTAAATGTGATTCTAATATTTCCTTATTTACGTTTTTTAAAATAGAAATTGACGACATAAGTTGAGTAGATATATCTATACAATATCTGTCATTTTCTATCATTTTTATTAAGCCTTCTATTTGTCCTCTTACAGTTTTTAATTTTCTAGTTAGTTTTTCTTTATCTGCCTTCATTATAATTCTTTAATTTCTTTAACACTATATCCGGCATTTTTTACTGCATTTTCAATTTGAGAATTTTCAAGATCACCCTTGTATTTAATAATTGCTTTTTTATCTTCCAAACTTACGTTTGCTTTTTGAACTTCTTCTAAATTTTCAAGTGCTTTTTTTACGTGTGATGCACAATTGTCACACATCATTCCTTCAACATTTATTTCTTTTGATTTTGTACCAAACATATTATCCTCCTTTGTTTGTTTTTTAACATTTTCATATTTTGGTTTAAATTTGCTAAGTCTTAATGAATTTAAACTTACAAAAACGGATGAAAAACTCATTGCAGCTGCAGCAAACATTGGGTTTAATTTTAAACCAAATGTTGGATAAAATAAACCAACAGCAACTGGTATAAATAAAAAATTATAAAAGAAAGCCCAAAACAAATTTTCTTTAATATTTTTTATTGTTGATTTTGATAAATCTATAGCATTTATAATATCTAATAGGTCACCATTTATTAGAACAACATCTGAACTTTCTATTGCTACATCTGTTCCACTTCCGATTGCAATTCCAATATCAGCTCTTGCAAGTGCAGGAGAATCATTTATTCCATCACCAACCATTAAAACTTTTTTACCAAGTTTTTGTAATTCTAATACAACATTATCCTTTTCTTCAGGTAAAACTTCTGAAAATGAATTATTTAAATTCAATGACTTTTCAATAGCTTTTGCAGTATCTTTGTTGTCTCCTGTAACCATTCTTACATCAATTCCCATTTTTTTTAAAATATCAATGGCTTTTAATGAGCTATTTTTTGGCAAATCCATTACAGCAATTATTCCTATTACTTTCTTTTCGTTTGAAAAAAACATAGATGTTTTTCCAGATGATTATATTTCTTTGCTTAAATCTTCATATTCTCCAATATATTTATTATTAATATCCATAAATAATTTATTTCCAGCAAAAAAATATTCTCCATTTATCTTTGCATAAATTCCTTTACCTGGAACAGCATTAAAATCTGAAATTTCATAAGGAGTTATTCCTTTTTCATTAGAATATTCTACAATTGCTTTACTTAAACTGTGTTCTGAATATTTTTCAAGACTATAAGCTATCTTTAAGAATTCATCTTTTTTTAAATCTGTAATTACATCTGTTACTTATGGTTTACCTTCTGTAATAGTTCCTGTTTTATCCAATAATACTGTGTCTATATTTTGAAGATTTTCAAGACTTTCAGCATTTTTAAAAAGAATTCCAAATTTGGCTGCTTTTCCTGTTGAAACCATTATTGCCATAGGTGTTGCTAATCCCAATGCACAAGGACATGAAATTACTAAAACCGATATAGACATATTTAATGCAAAATCAAATTCTTTTGATAATAAAAAAAACCAAACTAAAAAAGTTAATAAAGCTATTGCAATTACTATTGGAACAAAGATGGCTGAAATTTTATCTGCCAATTTTGCAATAGGAGCTTTACTTTCATTTGCATCATTAACAAGTTCTATTATCTTTGAAATTGTTGTATCTTCTCCTACACTTGTAGCTTTAAATTTAAAAGTACCATGTTGATTTATTGTAGCAGAAATTACTTTGTCACCAGCATTTTTTTCAATTGGTATCGATTCACCAGTGATTGCAGATTCATCAACTAAAGAAGAACCTTCAATAATAATTCCATCAACAGGAATTTGTTCTCCAGGTTTTACAATAACAATATCATTTATTTTTAGTTCATCAATTGGCAAATTGATTTCTTCACCTTGAAGTATAATGTTAGCTGTTTTTGGTTTCAATTTCATTAAACTTTTTAAACTTGCTGTTGTTTTTCCTTTACTTATTGATTCAAGATATTTTCCTAAAGTAATTAATGTAAGAATCATAGCCGATGATTCAAAATATAAATTATGTCTATATTGATTTACAATACTTTCATTATTTACACCTAATCCGTTTCCAATTTTGTATATTGAATAAATTCCATATACAAAAGCAGCTGAAGAGCCTAATGCTATAAGAGTATCCATATTAAATGATTTTCTTAAAAGACCTTTAAATCCTCTGATAAAAAATACTCTATTAATGTATATTATAGGAATTGTAAGTAAAAACTGTGTAAAAGAGAATGATATAGAACCTTCATACCCCTCAAAAAAATGTGGAAGATTAAAGCCTATCATATGCCCCATAGATATATACATTAAAGGAATTAAAAACAAAAAAGAAATTATAAGCCTTTTTTTAATCTCTTTAGTTTCTATATCTTCATTTATTTCATCAGTTTCATTTTTCTCAACTGAATTACTTTTTACTTTTGCATCATATCCTATATTTTTAACTGACTGTATAATCTCTTCTTCAGTAATTTTATCAGGATCAAAATCAACATTCATTGAATTAGTCAATAAAGAAACATTTACTTCCTTAGCTCCAAGTTTTTTTACAGCTCTAGTAACATTAGCTTGACAAGCAGCGCAAGTCATTCCACTAACATCAAATTTCTGTTTCATATTGCCCCTTTCAAACACCCCTATATAGGTGTCCTCTTATATCATACTTTTTTAATTGGTTATTTCAATTTTTAAATTTATGTACAAAAAATTATTATATAATATTAGAATCTATGAATTTAATCATATTATTTAATTGTATAAGCTTTGCAACTGAATATATAAGAATTAATATACCCATTGCAATCCATATATTTATAATATTATCAAATGGTCTAAAACTTAAAAATGTCTGGTTAAACATTCTAATATTAAAGCCTAATTTTTCTAATACTCCTATAAAAATTATTATTATTGATGCCAAAAACAAATATGTATACGGTTTTTTCCTTCTAGTAAGATCACTTATTTTACTATTGTAATCTGTACACATTTCTATTTTTTTACCATTATTATTTTCAACAATCATAATTTCTCTATTTATCATACCTGGGTTTGTTGCTAGACTACTTTTAATTGTATTGTAGGGTCTATATTTAAGATTTCCATAAGATTTTTTTCATAAATTTAATGGTGAATATAATATTCTCATATTCATATTTTTAATAAAATCTTCATATTCCATTCTTTCTTTATTATTCATATATCCAATATATTGAACCATATATTTTTTATTCTTATCGGTTTTATTAAATTTATGAAATATACTTCCACTTGACACAAGTTCATAGCCTTCTTCTGCTTTTTGATTTAAAAACCTTTCTCTATCTTCAATAGGATTAAAAAAAAATTTTAAAAAAGTTCTCATTTTATTCTCCTTCTAACAAGTTTCTACTAGCCTTAACTAAGTTATCCATTCTTTCTAACTCTAAGTGTAAAATTTGTTTTCCAACTTCTGTTATTTTATAAATTTTTTTTCTATTTTTTTTATCATTAAAGTCTAACTCTATCCATCCTTTTTTTTCTAAATTGTTAATTGCACCGTACAAAGTTCCTGGGCCAAATACAACTCTCCCATTAGTTAATTTTTCAACATCTTGCATTGCACCGTATCCATGATTTGGTTTTGTCATAGTCAACAAAACTAAATAAGCTGTTTCTGTAAGTGGAATTTCATCCATTAAATTTATATTTTTTTTCAATTACTACCTCAAATTAAATCTTAATTTATAAAAGTTAAATACTATATATTTGTAGTATATCGTATCACGTAGTATAAGTCAAGTATATTATAACAAAAAATTTATTTTTATAAAAAAAATGTGCTTTCACAAATACACACTTTGAAAAAGCACATTACCGTATTATTATTTTAAATTTTTTCCTATTATTACATTGAATTTATTTTCCTTGTAGGAAAGTTTCATCTCATATTTCATATCTTCAAGTAAATTTTTTGCGACATATAAACCAAGACCACTTGATTTTTTATTTGAGTTTGAAACAAAAGGATCTAGTAGCTTATCTAAATTTTCATCTGTAATTTTTGTAGGGTAATTTGTTATACTTACAAAATCACTGAATTTACAAATGATTTCTCCATTATTTTTTGTATTTTCTATGGCATTTTTTATCAAATTATCAAATACTATCCTAAAGTGGTCATAGTCTACATTGTCTATTAGGCTTCCATCTACTTTTACGGATAATTTTTTCTCTAAAATTAAATTATTATGATTTTCTATTGATTCTTTTAATATAAGTGATAAATCCAAATTTTCATATATTGGAGATTCGTCAATTTTATTCATATATACAAGATCATCTACTAAAACTTGTATTTTATTTAACTTTTCTCTAAGTTCTGGAAGATATTTTTCTGTGTCCTCATACTTTCCAATTCTATTTATCATCGACTCATTTAAAAGTATTGCCATTTGTAATGGTGTTTTTAATTCATGTGATGTTGCCCTTATGAAAATTTCTCTTTTCTTGCTACTTTTTTCTAAGTCATTATAATTTTCTGTCAAAGTTTCATATAAGTCTTTTAAATTATTAGATAATTCTTCTAATTCATCATGTGTATTTATTTTTAAATCATACTTTGTATTTTTTTCATTTTTTGATCTTTTTGTGAAATTATTCATCTTAATTATTGGATCTGTAAGTGATTTTGAATAAATTCTATTTACTAAAAATACTATTAATACTACTAAGAGAAATATTATAGGAATTGCTGAAAATATTGTTGATTTTATATCTCTAATACTTTGAAAAATATAAGGATACACAGAAACATATGTTCCCTTATCATCTTTAGAAACTAATACCAAGTTTGCTGCTACAGATTCATCTGTGCTTGTTTTAAGATTTAACAAAAATATACCA
>JALEKO010000014.1 GCA_022769085.1 Peptoniphilaceae bacterium | reverse complement strand
CATTTTAGATGCACAATTTGCACAACCCAAATTTAAAAGCTTATATTTTTTTATCATCTTATTCCTCCAAAATATGTTCCATACCCTTTTCAAAAATAGAAACCACATGCCAATCAGATAGGCTGTAAAAAACAATTCTTCCTTCTTTTCTTGATTTTACAAGATTTGATTTTTTTAATAGTGCAAGTTGGTGGCTTATTGCAGATTGACTCATATTTAAAACTGCTTGAAGATCACAAACACAAAGTTCATGTTTATCAAGTGCCCAAATTATTTTAAGTCTTGTTTCATCAGAAAAAATTTTAAAAAATTTTGAAAGGGTATCTAGTTTTTCAAAATCTTTTTTATTTGAATTTATTTTATTTACAACATTTTCATGTACACAATTTATTTCACATATTTCTGCAAATTCTTTTTCTTTTTTCATATTCCTCCAATTATATATGAATATATGCTCATATATTAAATAAAAAAATATATGAACATACGTTCATATATATAATAACTCCTATTATTTTTTTAGTCAAATAAATTTATTTGTTTTTACTTTCTTTAAGAAGTTCAATTTCAAAATCACTAAGCTCTCTATATTCTCCTTCTTTTAAAGAAGTATCTAGTTCTAATTTCCCAATTTTTATTCTTTTTAATGAAGTTACTTCATTGCCCACATTTTTAAACATATATTTCACTTCATGAAATTTTCCTTCTGTAATTTTTACTTCACATCTTTTTTCTTCTAAAATTTTAATTTTTGCAGGTTTTGAAATATAATTTTCTTCTTTTATTTCAATTCCTTTTTTAAAAAGATTTATATACTCTTCTTTTAAAGGTAAATTCGTTTCTACAATATATGTTTTTTCGACATCATTTTTAGGTGTGATTATATCATGTAAAAGTTTACCGTCTGTAGTTAGAAGTACAAAACCACTTGCATCTTTATCAAGTCGTCCTGCGATTGAAAAATTAAATTGTCTATAGAAAAAATCCAGTAAATCTATTACAGTTTTTTCTTTATCTAATGTAGATGAAAGAATTCCCTTTGGCTTATTCATCATGATATATAAATTATCAAAATATTCTACTATTTCATTATTATATATTATCTCATCTTTATATGGATCAATTTTTTTTGAAGAATCTTTTACTATTTCTCCATTAATTATTAAAAATCCTTCTTTTGCATTTTTTTTGATATTTTTTCTTGAATCAAGACCAACAGAACTAATAAGTTTATCTACTCTCATTTATCCTCCAAATTAAATACACTGTTAACACCATTTTTTAAATCATCCCGATTTATTAAAAATTTTTGTAGATATTCTCTTCCCTTAGGAGTTATATAATAATACTTTCTTATAGGACCTATATTTGATTTTTTTAAAACCCCTAAAATATATCCTTTAGAAGATAGCCTTTTTAAAATTGGATATATTGTCCCTTCTGTTAAAGTATAAAAACCTTTAATTTTTAACTCTTCAACTATTTTATATCCATAAGTTTCATTTCTTCTAATTGTTTCAAGTACTATAGCCTCAATTACACCTTTTAGCATTTGTGTATCAATCATTTAATCACCACCTACATTGCATTACAATATAGTAAAAACAATTTTAATTATTTCTTTGACATATATACTTATATTTACAAAATTTGCATATGTTTTTATTTTTAGTTTTTAAAAACTTAGTATCATTTAACAACTGATTTGCTATATTGTCTATTTCTTTTATATTTAAGGCTTTTTTTTCGATTTCAATTACTTTATTTTCATTTAGATAAAAAATATAAATTTCATTTACATCAATATTATTAAGTTTTAAAAGATTATAATATGTTAAAATTTGGTTTTTATAAGAACTCATCAAACTTTCTTTGATTTTTCCAGTTTTTATATCGACAAGTGTATTATCTTCTGTAATTATATCTACATTTCCTTGAAGAATATAACTTATTCTGTCACTTTTAAAATTTTTTTCACTATATTTTGCTTTTTTATAAATATTACTTTTAAGATAATTTTCTATAGGAGAAATTAAGTTTTTATCGTTAATAAAACATTTTTCAATATAGTCATTATCAAGTTCTATATTGTTATTTTTTGCGTTATTTAAATATTCAACCAAATGATGAACTTTTGTTCCATAAAGTAAATTATCTTCTTTAATTTGCGTGAAATTTAATATTCTATCAAATTTATATAATCGTGGACATTTTTTGTATTTATCAATATCAGTTGTAAATGAAAGAACTTTTTTTTCTTTTTTAGGATTTGTTTTTTCTACTTTTATCTCATCATTAAAATAATCTAAACCTGAAATCTCTTTTCTTATATTAAAATCCATTATATTATCTAAAATAAAAAGATATTCTTTCGCCCTTGAAAAAGATGTATAGTACTTTCTAAAAAAATCTATTTTTTCTCTGTTTTTTTCTCTTTCAAATCTATCGTATTTGTCAAGAAAAAATAAATCTCATCTTGGTCTTTCATAAAGGCTTGATACAAAACAAATTTCAAATTCAAGCCCCTTTGACTGATGAATTGTAAGAAAATTTACACAATTACTTAAAGATTCTTCTACAAATTCAAATTCAACTGCAAGTTTTTTTATAAAAATATCTTTAAGAAAGTTTTCAAGAAAAAACTTTTTATAAAAATCTACTGCTTTCTTATCAAATACTTTTATTCTATTTTCTTTTGCAATATTTGAAAAATCGTTTATAAATTTTATAAACGATGAAATATTTGACTGACTTCTTATAGAATTAAATGATTTTAAATTATCATCTAAAATTTCTTTAAATGGAGAAAAGCCTAAAATTTTATAAAAAATATCACTTAGATTATCTTTGTTTAAACCATTTTCAATTTCATGATTTTTTTTATTTAAGAAATCATTTAATTTGTAATCTATTTTTTCATTAAAGAATACATTATAAAGATAGTCTTCATAAACTGAATATCTTTTAATATTATTTTCTTTTAAATCGTTAAAACAAAGCAGTTTTAAAAGTGAATACATAAGTTTTTTTATTTCATCTCTTTGAAAAAAATTAACCGATGATTTATTAAATACATTTATTCCTCTTTTTTCAAGCTCCTGTTGAAGATTTAAAACATATGAATTTTTTAAAGACGGAAATAAAAATGCAACATTTTTTAAATCTGTATTATTTGAAACTTCTTTTAATATATAAACTATTTTTTCTATATCATATGCTTTTATTTTGTATACACTTTTTTTATTTTTATTTTTCTTAGAATATATACTTTTATTTAGCCTTTCATCTTTAAATTCATCTTTTGAAATGAAATTTGTATAAAAGTCAACAATTTCTGAATTTGACCTATAATTTCTGTTCAAATAGTAAAAGTTAGAGTCTTTATCTAAAAAAAATTTTGTTATTTCATTAAACTTAACCAAATTATTTGGATTTGAAGATCTAAATCTATAAAGCGATTGGTCATCATCTCCTACAACCATTATTTGGTCATTCTTTAAAAGTTTAAAAAGAATCTGCTGTTGAATTTCATTTGTATCTTGATATTCATCTACAATTATATAATCTATTTTATCTCTTAGATAATTTTGTATTTTTTTATCATCTAAAAGGTTGTTAAATCTATAAAGAACTAAAGAATAGCTTATAAGTTTATTTTCTTGAAATAATTTTACATATGATTTAAAAATTTTTGCGCATAACCTTTCTTTTTCATCATTACTTTCTTCTAATTTTTTTAAATCTATTACATTATTAATTATTTTTTCAACAACTTTTGATACAAAAAAAGAAAGATCATCGCCTTTCATATTTAAAAATTTTGAAAATCTATTTTCATTTGCCCTTATAATAAAATTTTCCAAGTTTGAATCTACAATTTTATATTCATTTTTATCTTTAAGCATAAAAAAAATATCATTTGTAAATTTAAGCGCAAGTGAATGAAAATTTGAAATCATCATTTCACCTGTATTAATATTAATATTTTCTTCTTTAAATTTTTCTGTGATTCTTTCAATAAGTTCTTCACTTGCTTTTCTTGTAAAAGTTGAAACCATGATTTTTTTTGCATCAATTCCTTCATTTTTTACAAGATGAACAATTTTTTCAACAATCGTATAAGTTTTTCCACAACCAGGACCTGCTATTATACATGCAGGTGTTTTTAAATTTTCTATTATATTTTTCTGATTTATATTCATCATAATTTTTTTTCAAATGCCATTCTCTCTGCTTTTTTAATGACATCATCAACCATAATTATCCCTCTGTATTCAAAATTATTTTTTTTGATGAAATTTCTCATTGGAATATTATCTTTATGTGTATCAAGTCTTATAGATTTAAAATTATTTACTTTTGCATATTCTTCTATTTCATTGAAAAATTTTGTTGCAATATGTTCTCTTCTTCTTTCAGGATCTACACAAAATCTGTGAATTATAAAGTAATCATCGTAAATAAAATCATCTCCGTCTACATTTCTATAATTTTTATCTTCACTTTTTTGTAAATAGCAAAAACCCAAAACCAAACCATTTTCTTCGTAAACATATCCCCCATCTTTAATATTCTCTTTTATACTTTCTTTGTTTGGAGTTCCATTTTGCCACTGATCAATTCCTTCATTTTTAAAAATAATTTTTGTTTCTTCTATAATTTGATAAATTTTTTCTAAATCATTTAAATCTGCTCTTCTCATCATATTTAAATTATACGCTAATTTTCTTTTTTAAATTTTAAAAAAAGTATAATTATTTTAAATAAAATAAAACTAAAAAAATTTTAAAAAATGGAGAATGAATTTGAAAGAAAATAAAAATTATAATCTTTTAGAAAAAAGATTTATTAAAAATTTAAAATCATATGCTTATTTAATAGAACATGTAAAAACAAAAGCAAAAATTTTATATATAAAAAATGATGATGACAACAAAACTTTTGCAATATCTTTTAAAACAACCCCTAAAAATTCAAAAGGATGTGCACATATACTTGAACATTCGGTTTTAAATGGATCAAAAAAATATAAAACAAAAGACCCATTTATGAAAATGGCAGGATCAAGCCTTCAAACTTTTTTAAATGCTATGACTTATCCTGATAAAACAGTTTTTCCAGTTTCAAGCAGAAATGAAAATGATTTTAAAAACCTTACAGATCTTTATCTTGACAGTGTTTTTAATCCTGCAGTTTTAGAAAAAAAAGAAATTTTCCTTCAAGAAGGATGGCATATAGATAGTAAAAATAAAAATTTTTCAGGCGTTGTATATAATGAAATGAAAGGAGCTTTATCTGATAGCGATTCAATTGTTTATAATTTGATTACAAAATATCTTTATAAAAATTCGACATATGAATTTATTTCAGGAGGAGACCCAAGTAAAATTGTAAATTTAAGTTATGATGAATTTAAGGATTTTTATTATAAATTTTATCATCCGTCAAATTCATTAATTTATTTTTACGGTGATCTTGATATATTAAAATATTTAGATTACTTAGATAAAGAATACCTAAAAAATTATGATTATAAAAAAATAGAATCAGATTCGTCTGTAAAAGAAAATAGCTATGATAAAATAATTTATGAAGATTATAGTCTTCAAGATGAAAGTGATATAGAAAATAAAAATTACCTTTCATATTCAATGCTTGTAAGTGATTATTATAATTTAAAAGATTATTTCACATTACAAATTTTAGCTAATTGCCTAGTAAATTCTGAAGCTTCTGTTATGAAAAAAGCTTTTAACAAAAATAATTTTGGTCAAGAACTTATAGCTACAATTGGCTATGGTGAAAAATCTTCACTTATAATAATAGATAAAAATGATAAAGTCGAAAATATAGATAAATTTGTAAAATTAGTTGAAAATTCTCTTAATGAAGTAATTAAAAATGGAATTGATGAAAAACTTTTAATGTCATCTTTAAATTCAATTGATTTTGCATTTAGAGAACAAATAAATTCAGCAACAAAAGGTGTTGAACTTTGCTTAACATCATTTATTACAGCAAATTACGGTAAAAACCCAATAGATGCTCTTGAAACTGTAAAAGTGCTTGATGAGCTAAGAAAAGAATTAAGTACAGATTACTTTGTAAATTTTATAAAAGAAAAATTAATAAATAATAAAACAAAACTTGTTATGGTAAATAGCCCAAATACAAAAATAAGTGAAAATAGAAATAAAGATGAGAAAGAAAAATTAGAAAAATTTTTAAAAGAAAATAAAGAAAATATTTTAAAAGATGAAAAAATTCTTTTAGATTACCAAAATAAAGAAGACACTGATGAAGAAAAAAATACATTAAAAAAATTAGATCTTTCAGAAGCTAATTTAAAAGTTGAAAAAATCCCAAGGAAAATTGATGGTATTTTTATAACTCATAATCTTCAAACATCTGGTATATGCTATATTTCATTTAATTTTGAAAATAATTGGATAAAAAATGAAAAATTAAAATATCTTTCACTTTTAATAAATCTTTTAACTGAAATTTCAACTAAAAATAATTCTTTTGAAAATCTTTCAACAGAAATAGATTTAATTTCTGGAAATCTAGATTTTAATGTGAATTTTATTGAAGAAAAAGATACAAAAAAAGTAAAAACTTTTGTAAAAATCACAACAAAAACACTTAAAGAAAATTTAAAAAAACTTATTGATTTAATTTATGATATTTTATTAAATACAAAATTTGATGAAAAAGAAAGAATAAAAGATTTAATAAAAAGAATTAAATTATATTATGAATATAGCCTTAATTCATCAGGTCATTCTTCTGTCATTTTAAGAAATAAATCATATTATTCAAATTTTTCATCTGCAAATGAAGAAGTAAGCGGAATAGAATTTTATAAATTTATAAGAGAAATAGACGAAAACTTTGACGAATACTTTGATAATTTAAAACATGAACTAGAAGAAATTTATAAAAACATTTTTAATAAAAATAAACTTTTAGTAAATATAACTTATGATGGAAATAGCGATGAAGTTAAAAAAATAGTAAATGAAAAAAATAAATTATTAAAAAATTCATCATTAAATGATTATGAAAGAGTTTTTGAACATAAAAACAAAAAAGAAGCTTTTATTATAAACTCAAATGTTTGCTATGTTTCAAAAGGAGCAAATATTTCAAAATTTGTAAAAGAATATAATGGAAAACTTATACTTGCTACAAATATTCTTTCAAATCCATTTCTTTATGAAAAAATTCGTGCAAAAGGTGGTGCATACGGTGCTGGAGTTAACATTGATAAAAGAAATAACCTTGCAACATATTCATATAGAGACCCTCATATAAAAAATACAATCGAATCTTACAATAAAATGTCTGATGAATTAAAAAATTTAAATTTAAGCCAAAGAGAATTAACCGATAAAAAAATATCTTCAATTGGACTTTTAAATTATCCTTTAAATTCCTATCAAAAGGGTGAAAGTGATTTTGTTTTATATATAAGTAAAAGAACTTATGAAGATGAACAAAAACTTAATGATGATATTTTAAATTGTAAAATTTCAGATTTAAAAGAATTAAGTTATGCTTTCAAAAAAGCAATGGATGAAGATAACATAACAGTTATTGGAAATAAAGAAAAAATTTTAGAAAACAAAAATATATTTGATGAAATAGTAGATTTTACAAAATAATATACAATTTATTGTCAGTATGATAAAATACAAGTAAAGGAAATAGCTATGACAGATAAAAATAAATTTGACAATAAAATACAAAAAGCACTTGATAACGACGATTTTAAAGAAATAGGAAAAATTATAAAAGATGCAACATATAGTTCTTTAAATTTTATAAAAAATTCAGTTTTAAATTATTCAAATAAACAAAAAGATTATATACCAGTAAAAGACCCTAAAGTAGCTATTAAAAATCCAGATAATTCTATTCCTATTTTAAAAATAATAACTGGAGCTTTTTTTCAACTATTTGGATATTGTGGCTTAATCGGAACAATTATATCTTTTTTTGAGGGAGATTTTACTCCACTTTATTCTATGATAATTCCATGCATTGTTTTTATTTTTTTAGGAAAAAAGCTTTATAAAAGTGGGAAAAAAATTAAAAATTTAAATGCAAGATATAAAAGATATATAATAGAAATAGGAAAAAGTTCTGTAATTACCGTAAGAGACCTTGCAACATCTGTTATGCAAAGCGATGAAGATACAATAAAAGATTTAAAATATATGATTAAAAAAGAATATTTTAAACAGTCAAGACTTGTAAAAGAAAACACAATCTTTATTTTAAATATTGAAACATACAAAGCATATAAAGCTAAAGAAAACTTAAAAATAGATAATTCAGATGAAAATGAAGAAATTATTGAAGAAAAAGTTGATGATAATGAACAAAAAGAATATGAACTAACATTAAAAAAGGGAAAAGAATATATAGAAGAAATAAACTCATTAAAAGAAAAAATAAAAGATAGAGAATTTTTTGAAGAAGTAATAAAATTAAAAACCACCGTTTCAAATATATTCGAAAATGTAAAAAAACATCCTGATGGAATTTATGCTTTAAGAAAATTTATGGACTATTACCTTCCTACATCAATAAAATTAATAGATTCATTTATTGAATTTGAAAAAACAAATATAGAAGATGAAGGAATAAAAAATTCAATGAATGAAATAAAAGGAACTATAAATACAATAAATGATGCATTTGAAAATCTTTTAGCCCAACTTTATGAAGATAAAACAATTGATGTAAAAACAGATATTGACACATTAAATCTTCTTTTAAAACAGGAAGGATTATTGGATGATGATTTTAAAAATGAAGGAGAAATAAATGAGTGATATTGAATTAACACTAGACGGGTCTGATGAAAAAGACAAAAGACTTGATAATATAACAGAAAATTTAGAAAAAAAAGATATTCATTTAAAATTTAGTGAAGAAGAAAATAAACAAATTGATGATTTTTCAAAAAAAATTGATTTAACAAATTCAAATATAATTCTTCAATATGGAGTAGGTGCCCAAAAAAAAATAACTGACTTTTCAGAAAAAACACTTTCTGCAGTAAAAAGTAAAGATTTAGGTGAAATAGGAAATCTTTTAAACAATGTAGTAGTTGAACTTCAAGGAATTGAAGATGAAGAACAAAGTGGAATAATGGGCTTTTTCAAACAGAAAAAAAATAAATTAGAAGCCATAAAAATGAAATATTCTTCTGCTGAAAAAAATGTAGATCACATAGTAAAAACTCTTGAAGATCATCAGATAACTCTTTTAAAAGATATTTCTATGCTAGATCAGATGTACAAATTAAATGAAGACTATTATAAAGAACTTTCAATGTACATTGAAGCAGGAAAAAGAAAACTTGAAAAAACTTATACTGAAGATATCCCAAATCTTGAAAATAATGCAAAAGAAACAAATTCTCCAGAAGATGCACAAAAAGCAAGAGATTTAAGAGACATGGCAAATAGATTTGATAAAAAATTACATGACTTAGACCTTACAAGAATGGTAAGCCTTCAAATGGCACCACAAATTAGAATGGTTCAGTCTTCAAATGCACTTATGGCAGAAAAAATTCAGACAACAATTACAAATACAATTCCTCTTTGGAAAAACCAAATGGTAATGGCACTTGGAATGTATCATACACAACAAGCAATTAAATCACAAAAAGCTGTAAATGAGCTTACAAACAAATTGTTAAGACAAAATGCTGAAAAACTTAAAATGAATACAATTGAAACAGCAAAAGCATCTGAAGAGGGAATTGTTGATTTAGAAACAATTAGAAATACAAATGAAAATTTAATATCTGCACTTGAAGAAGTGAAGAAAATTCAAATTGAAGGTGTTAAAAAGAGAAATGATGCAAGAATTGAACTTGCAAACCTTGAAGAAAATCTTAAGCATACACTTATAGGAGATAAAAATGAGTGAAAAAATAGAATTTAAATTTGATACTCAACTTTTAATTTCTGGTGAAAATCTAGATGAAGATGAAATTTTTGATTATATTTCAAAAAATATAAAAGGCGACAGCCTTCTTGCAGTTGGCGATGATGAATTAATAAAAGTACACTACCATACAAATGAACCACGGCAAGTTTTAGAATACGGTCAATCAATTGGGGATATTCATGATATTATAGTTGAAAACATGCAAAGACAATCTGATGGACTTGATGGATAAAAAAGAAATTTTTCTTATTTTATAGTAATATATTTAAAGAAATTTTTCTTATTTTATAATAATATATTTAAGGAGAGAATAATAATGAAATCAAAAAAAATTTTACTATTTGCTCTTTGCTTCAGTATTTTAACAGGATGTAGCGGGGGGGGAAAAAAGCCCCTGTAAATAAAAAAGATGCTACTTCAGAAGTTAAATCTGAAAATTCTTTAGAAGAACAAAAAGAACAAATCAAAGAAGAAAAACAAGATGAAAATGTATCTCAGGAATTTAAAAACGCTTTAAAAGAAGCTAAAGACTATATTAATTATACAGCTTTCAGTGAAAAAGGATTATATAAACAACTAACATCTGAACATGGTTCATCTTTCCCAGAAGATGCAGCAAAATATGCAATTGATAACATTAAAGTTGATTGGAATGAACAGGCTTTAAGAAAGGCTAAAGAATATCTTGATTATACAGCTTTTAGCAAAAAGGGATTATTTGATCAATTAGTATCAGAAAATGGGGAAATATTTACCGAAGAACAAGCTCAGTATGCAATTGATAATTTAAAAGATGTCGATTGGAATGAACAAGCTTTAAAAAAAGCTAAAAGTTATTACGAAGATTTAGGAATGTCTAAAGATGAAGTTTATAACCAACTTACATCCGAATTTGAAGGTTTTACCGAAGAACAGGCACAATATGCAATAGATAATTTAGAATAAAAATATTTTAATATAAAAAGCACATACAATTTTGTATGTGCTTTTATTTTGGTGCGGGAAAGAAGACTTGAACTTCCACGCCCGATAATTGGGCACAAGATCCTTAGTCTTGCGCGTCTGCCAATTCCGCCATTCCCGCATGTGTACTAAATACCATATAATAATACCATTATAATTTTATTTTGTCAAATAAATTTTAAGCTTTTCAGTAAATGCCATTAAAAGCATTTACTGAAAATTTACTTAAACTAAAGTATTTACAATTTTTTGAACAGCATTGTAATCATAACCAGCATTTGTGAGTTTTTGCTTTCTTACTTCTCCATTACCCCATTTTCCGTTTAAAACTTCTTTTGCAATATCAGAATTGCTTTTCTTTGAAGTTTTATTTGTTGAAGTTGAAGAATTATTTTGTGCTTTTGATGTAGTAGATTTTGATGTTGTTTTTATTCCTAGAAGTTCATTTACTTTATCTTGTACTTTATTATATGAATAGCCTGCTTTTTCTAGTTTTGTTTTTCTACTTTCTCCAAAACTCCATTTGCCATCTATTACTTCTTTTGCTATTTTTTCTAAACTACTTGCTTCTTCTTTTGTTGTACTTGGTTTTTCTGTAGTTGTTGGTTTTTTTACTTCTTCTTTTTTATCTTCTGTTTTTACAGTTTCTGTTGTTTTGTTTGTTGTCTTTATTCCCAAAAGTTCATTTACTTTATCTTGTACTTTATTATATGAATAGCCTGCTTTTTCTAGTTTTGTTTTTCTATTTTCTCCAAAACTCCATTTGCCATCTATTACTTCTTTTGCTATTTTTTCTAAACTACTTGCTTCTTTTTCTTTTGTTGTACTTGGTTTTTCTGTAGTTGTTGGTTTCTCTTCTTTTTTATCTTCTGTTTTTACAGTTTCTGTTGTTTTATTTGTTGTTTTTATTCCTAAAAGTTCATTTACTTTATCTTGTACTTTATTATATGAATAGCCTGCTTTTTCTAGTTTTGTTTTTCTATTTTCTCCAAAACTCCACTTGCCATCTATTACTTCTTTTGCTATTTTTTCTAAACTACTTGCTTCTTCTTTTGTTGTATTTGGTTTTTCTGTAGTTGTTGGTTTTTTTACTTCTTCTTTTTTATCTTCTACTTTTACGCTTGGTTTTTCTTTGTTTTCAAGTCTTTTATTAACAGCATTTTGTACTTCAGTATATGAATAACCTGCCCTTGTTAAATTTTTCTCTCTTTGACTTCCAACTCCCCATTTGCCAGATAAAACTTCATCTACTATTGTATCTAAATTTTTATTTCCTTTTGGAATTGATGGTTTTGATTGGGATGTACTTTCAGTCTTTTTTGTTCCATTATTATAACTTGCTCTTATAATTTGAGATATATCTTTTTTTGCATAATTAACATCAACTCTGTGAATTGATGGAACATTAAAGCCTGGGATATTTTTTGTTACATCATATTGCCAAATAAGTGTATTTTTAAGTGATGGAGCTGTTTTTGAACCCCAATTTGCAACCCATAAATCATAATCTTTAAGTTCGTCATAATTCATATGATCCTGAAAACCCCAATATTCAGATGCATATATTCCAACAAAATGACCTTTTGATTTTATATAATCACAGAAAGCTTTTACAACTTCTGTAGCTTCTTTTTTAGGTAAAGTAAATGTCTTTGCCTCAACATCACACCAATAACCAAAATCAACTTCTTTTCCTTCAACTCTTGAAAGAAAATAATCAGCTTCTTTTATTGCTTCATCAACATTTGTTGCCTGTAAAAAGTGATATGCACCAAATTTTAAACCATGACTTTTAGCATCATTATAATACTCATCAAAAAGTGGATCAGAATAGTCACTAGATTCTGTAGCTTTTGCAATTATAAAATCTATCTGATAATCATTTCTTTCAAAATCAAGACCGTCTTGATGATTACTTACATCAATTCCTTCAAGTACATAGCCTTTTGGAAGATATTCTCCGTTTCTATAAACTCTTCCTTCTCTTTCATATTTTGCTGCTTCTTCTGATAAATTTTCTTTAAATTCTTTTATATTTAAATTTGTTTTTCCATTTACAAGTCTATAATATGATACAGGAAAAGAATTATCGCCCATATAACCTACTCTTGGGGTTATTGCAACTCCATCTGTTCTGTAGTTCATATGAATTATTAAATCTTTATCTAAAATAACTCCTGTATGACCTCCTGCACCTGCAGATGCTCCTCTATAGCCTGCAACAAAAATATCTCCGTATCTAATTTCGTTTTCATTTATTTTATACATTACAGATTTTTTATCGCCAAGTGCAAAAAGTGTTTCTGTATTTCCTATTCCTGATCCTTTTGGTAAAAATCCTGCTTCAATCATTGCTCTATAAACTGCTGATGAACAGTCTGCAGCTTTGTCAGATACCCTTTGTGGATAACCCATATCATAAGTTAATCCATTATCCTTTGCTTTTATAAACCAGTTTACCATTACATCAAGATTTGCTTTATTTTTTAAATCTTTTACTTCATCAGCAATATTATTTGCTACAAATTCTGGCTCTAAATTATTTACATTTGATGATGTTCTAAGGCTGTAATTTGAATATGTAACCTCTTTTGGAGAGTCAAATGAATTTTCTTTAACCGATGAATCTTCATTTATGTTTTCTTTAGTTTCATCAGTACTATCTATTTCACTTACAGTTTCAATATCATTTGAATCTAAACTTAAATTATCATAATCTTCATTATTTAAATTAGATGAACTTTCTGACTCATTATTTTCACTTAAAACTTCATTTGACAAAGAATCACAGTTTTCTTGCAAATCTATCTTATTTTCACTATCTTCAACTTGCAAATTATTCTGTTTGCTATCTTCTAAATCTATATTTAAACTATCTGCTTTTACATTTTGTGTTGTAAAAGGCATTGAACAAACTGCACCTAATATAAGTGCCGGTATCATTTTCTTCATCTTTTCTCCCCTTTTGTAATCTTTTTGTAACTTTACTTAAATTATTGTAACTCAATTTTAATAATTTGTAAATAGTAAAAACTTATTTTTTAACTTAAAAAAGGAATTCAAAATGAATTCCTTTTTGTTAAATATTTTCTTTTTCTGAATGTCCACCTACTAATCTATAAAAATGAACTGGTCTTCCATTATAATCTCCCATGTAACCACCATCTTTAGGGGTTATTGCAACTCCATTATTTGAATAGCTCATGTGAATAATTTTATTTCTTTCAAGAATTAAGCCTGTATGTCCACCAGCTCCAGATGAACTTCCCTTATAACCTGATACAAAAATATCTCCATATCTTACTTCACTTTCAGGAATTTCATACATTATGCTTCCCTTATCACCCATTGCAAAAAGTGTTTCAGTATTTCCTATTCCTGAACCTTTTGGTAAAAATCCTCCAGCAATCATTGCTCTAAATACTGCAGAAGAACAATCTGCAGCATATGAAGATTCTCTTGCAGGATAATCCATTGAATAATATAATCCATCTTTTTTGGCTTTATAGAACCAATCAACCATTTTATCTAAATCTTTTGATGCACTTACTTTTTTCTCTTTTATAACAAGTCCGTTTTCATCAATTGTGTATTCAACTGAACCTATTGTTACTTTTGTAGATTTTAATAAAACACCACTTTTTTCATCAAATGCGTATTTCTTTTCATCGACAATTGAAATTCCTTTTAAAAGATTTCCATTTGAATCTACATAATATTTATTTCCATCAATTGTAAGCCAAAGTGATTTATACTCACTTAAAGTTCCATCTTCTAGTGCCTTATAAGCTTTGTTTTTATAAATTACATCTTTTGAAGTTATTAATGAATTATCACTATCAAAAATATATTTTTTGCCATTTATTTCTTTAAGACCTGTAATGTAATTTCCATTTTCATCAGTTTTATAAATTTTACCAGAATAGTTAATCCATTTGTCGACAGGTGCTTTTATTACTCCTGTTTTTGCAATTGAGCCAATTCTTGGGTCATTTACACCGTCCATTGAAGTTTTTACAACTCCATCATTTCCAAAATAATATGTGTTTCCATTTATTTCTTTTAATGTATTTTTTATAATATTTCCATTTTCATCTGTGTAATAAGAGTTTTTACCAATTCCTGCCCATTTTGACTTTGGAGATGAAAGAGAACCATCTGATGATGCTATATAAAATTTATCGTCTTTTATAAATTTTGTATTTTTTTGAAGTTTTCCATCTTCAGCAAAATAATAATTTTTATCATCTATTGTTTTTATTTCTTCTTTTAAAACGTATCCTTCATCATTTGTAAAATAAGAATCTTCACCCTGACCTGTCCGTGAATTTTTAAATAATTTTACAAGACCATCATCTGATGTATCATAAATTTTCTTATTTGAAAAGAATTTTTTATTTTTAAGAAGACCTTTTTCAAGTGTAAATGCGTAAAAATCTTGACCTATTCTATAAAGTCCTTCAAGAATTGTAGCCTGTGAATCTGTAAAATAGTCTTTATCATCTATTTTAACCCATGAATTTAAAACAGGCATTAATACATCACCATTTAGTTTAAACACTTTTTTATCTACTAAAAGATAATTTTCTTCTGTTTCTTTAGCTTTTTCATCTTCTTTTTCTAAAGTTAAAGTATCTTTTTCATTGTTATTTTCTTTGTTATTATCTTTAAAATTATCTGATAGTGAAATATTTTCGCTAGTTTTATTTTCTATAGTTTCTTCTTTATCTAATTTTAAAGTATCTTCAGATTCTTCTTTTGTTTCTTCTACTTCTTCATCATTTAAATTTTCTGTATTTGAAAAATTTGATGTTGTTGTAGCATATTCTTCATTTTCTTTTGAATTTTCAGTTAATGTGTTATTTTCAATATTTTCTACATTATTATTTAATACTTCTTCTGTACTTAAAACTTCACCTATATATGTAGGATTATTTTCTTCTAAAGTTTCTTCTTCATTAATATATTCTTCATTATTATTTTCTGATGAACTTCTAAAAGATATAGAATTATCTTCTTCAGAATTAAAATTGTCATTTGAATTTAAATCATTTGTATATGCTAAAGAATTTTCTGTATTAATACTTTCTGATGCGATATCTTCTACATTTTCATTAGAATTTTCTAAATAGTCATTTTCAGTAAACTCATCATTTTCTGAATAATTTTCAATATTTTCATTTTCTTCTTCATCATTTAAATTTTCTGTTTCTAAATCATCGTAAGAATTTTCTAAATCTTCATCAGAAAATGTATTTGGAATTTCAGTTATTTCTTCATTTTCAGTAGAATCTAAAGTTTCTTCTTCATTACCATATTCACTATTTTCATCTATATTTACATCTTCATTCAAAGCTAAAGTATCATCTTCTAAAGAAGAATTGTCATTTTCATTAAGATAAGTTGTATTTTCTTCTGTAGGATATGGTATTTCTGTATTTTCTACAGTTTCATTTTCTTCTAAAATATCAGTTTTTTCTATATATATATTTTCATTATTATTTTCTTCATATAAATTTGATGTTAAATTATTAAAATCATCTTCAAGATTTTCTGCATATGTTTTTGTTTGACTGATTGAAACTGAAACTGCTACAGTCATTACAAGTGCTGGAATCTTTTTCTTCATATTTCCTCCATTATTTTTGTTACTTTTTTGTAACTTGATGAATTTATTGTAACCTATCTTTGTTGATTTGTAAAGTAAAATTACAATTTTTACGCATTTTAAAGCTTTATTCTTCTATTTTTACTCCGTTTTCATCAAAATCGTATACTATTCCACCAATATTTAAACTAACATTTTTTGCAATAAAGCCGTCTTCTTTTGCATAATAGCTTTTTTCACCGATTTTAAGCCGTGAATTTTTTATGGTTTTTATATCTCCAATTTTTCCTATTGAATATGCTCTGTCTTTAAAAATTACACTTGTATTAAGCAATAATCCATTTTCTTTTGAAAAAAAGTAAGAATGTCCTTTAACATTTACAATTCCTTCCATGACTTTTCCTTCATCATCTGTAAGCCGTGTTTTTTCATTTTTTCCAACCCAAGACGATTTTTGTAATGATGCTACTCCATTTGCATTTATTATATAAAATTTATCGTCATATATTATTTTATCGTTCTTAATTAATTTATAGTCATCTGAAAATATATATGTTTTATCATCTATAATATTTATTCCTTTTAAAAGATTTCCGTCTTTATCACAGTAAAAACTATCCTCTCCAATTCCAGCCCATGTATCTTTTAAACTTTTTACTTTCCCATTTAAATCAATTACAAAAAATTTTCCTTTAGATATAAACTTTTTATTTTTTGCCATTTTGCCGTCACTGTAAAAATAAAAAAGTTCTCCTTTAACTTTTACATATCCCTTTACAATATTTCCATTGGAATCTGAAAGATATTTATCATTTCCCATTATATGCCATGAATTTTTAAAAAGTTCTATATGTCCTTTTTTATCTGCAATATAATATTTATCATTTTTTATAAATTCACAGTTTATAAACATTTTCCCATTTTCATCAAAATAATATGTATTAAGACCTATATCAAGAAAACTTTTGGTTATTTCGCCGTCTCTATAAAAATAATAGTTTTTTCCGTCAAATACAAATCCTGTTAAATTTCTTTTTGGAGTATCTTTATCATATGGATTTTCAAATGAACCTTTTTTTGCCTTTTTTATTTCCATTTTTACCTCTAATAAAAACTCGTTTTGATCTAACAAAACGAGAATAATTAATTTTCTATATATGCAATTCCTATGGTATAATCTCCAGCATGGCTTGTTACAATTGGCCCTGCTTTATTTACTACCACATTTTCAAAATAATTTAAATTTTTAATTTTTTCAACAAAAAAGTCAATGTCTTTATCTTCAGGATATGTGTGAGATACATAAATATATTCTTTGTCAATATTTTCAAAAGATGTAAAAGTATCATCAATTAATTTTTCTGCAACATTTTTTGCACTTCCTCTTAACTTCTTAATCATTTCAAGTTTTCCATCAACCATTTCAATAAGAGGTTTAAATTTTAAAATTCCTCCAATTGTTGCAGTAAGTGATGAACATCTTCCTCCAAATTTTAAGAAATCAAGGTTATTTACAACAAATCTTGATTTTACTTTTTCTACTGTTTCGTTTAAATTTTTAAAAATTTCTTCAAAGTTTTTGCCACTATCTCTATCGTCAACTATTTTTTTTACAATCAAAGCCTGTCCCATTGCTAGATTTTTACTGTCTACTACTTTTATGTAATCATTTGCTTCATTATCATTTACGATTTTTCTTATCTGATTAACAGATGAACTTGCACCTGATGAAATTGAAATAAAAATAGTTTCTTCTTTTGTATCAAATGATTTTTGTAAAACTTTTAAAACCTGTTCATTTGTTGCAGTTGATGTTTTTGGAGTTTTTTTATTCTCATAGCTCCATTTTATTAAATCTTCACTTTTTAAAGAACCATCATCTAAAAACTCTTCATCACCTTCTACTACAATTAGAGGTAAAAGTTCAACATTATTTTTTTCTAAAAATTCTTTTGTAAGGTCGCCTGCAGAATCTGTAATAATTCTCATATACTCTCCTTATATTTAAAAACAATTATTTCATAATTACTATTTAGTTTACAAGTTATTATTTTTTACTATACTTGTAAAAACACAAAAAAAAAGAGAGTTTTACCTCTCTTTTAACATCATCTTAACTTTATTAATATATTCTTTATTATTTTTTTGTATTTTTTCAATAAAAGTTAAAAAATTTTTTTCATCTAACATTTCTATTAAAGAAACTTCTTCTTTCTGAAATTTTAAATTTTTTACATCAAAATCTTTTTTTAAATAATAAAGATATAAAAATGAAAGATGAGCTTTAACACACCCTAAAAATTTAAAATCTTTTTTGTCTGCTTTTATAGAAAGTTCTTCAAAGACTTCTCTTTTTGCGCATTCTAACAAATTTTCTCCATGTTTTAATGTTCCTGTTGTAATGTCAAATTCATTTGGCTTTATTTTTTTATTTGCACTTCTTTTTTGAATTAAAAATTTTTTATTATTATTTTCTATAAAAATATGAACAACTTTTACAAAATCGCCCTGTTTTATACTTAAATCATCTCTGATTTGTGTTCTTTTTAAATTTAAATTTTCATCAAAAACATCTATTAGTTCCATTTTAAATGCTTTCTATTTTTTTAACAACTTCATCTAATTCTAAAACATCTGCTTTTTCAATTTCACCATTGTCTACAAGTTCTCTTAATTTTGGATCTATTTTTAATTTTGCAACCGTATCTATTCCATATTTTTTTGCAATTTCATCGGTTTTTCCCTTTCCAAAAATTTCATATTTTTTACCCGTATCTGGTGCTATAAAAAAACTCATATTTTCAACAAGTGAAATTACAGGTACACCAACCATTTTTGTCATATTTATTGATTTTTCAACAATCATTGAAACTAAATCTTGCGGGCTTGTTACAATTACACATCCCTTTATTGGAAATGACTGGAAAGCTGTAAGCGGTACATCACTTGTTCCTGGAGGCATATCTATTAACATATAATCAATATCGCCCCAAAAAACTTCACTATAAAATTGTTTTAAAACTCCAGTTACAATTGAGCTTCTCCAAATTACAGGGTCTGTACTTTCTTTAAGAAGTAAATTTAAGCTCATAACTTTTATTCCATTTTTTGTAATTTCAGGGTTAATTCCCTTTTCACTACCTGTTGCATTGTCATTTAAACCAAAAGCTTTTGGAATTGAAGGTCCTGTAATATCTCCGTCAAGAATTGCAACTTTATATCCCTTTCTATTTAATAAAACCGCAAGAAGAGATGTAATTGAGCTTTTCCCAACTCCACCTTTTGCACTTGTAATTGCTATAATATTTTTTATATTTGAATTTTCATTTTGATCAACTTTAAACTGTTCAAAATTTCTTTTATTTTCTGCCATTTTTACCTCCATAATATTTTATTATTATACTTAAAAAACCTTAAAACTTTAAATTTGTTTTAAGGTTATCTAAATTCATTTTCTTTTTCTTTTTTTACTTCATAAATTCTAACTATAATATTTAAAAATAAAATAACTGATATTACAACATAATAAACTAAATCTATGTATTGATTATTTGAAAATAATTTAAAAGATGCAAATAAACATAAAAAAATACAAATTACTTCAAGTATGTATTTAAAAAATCTTTTCTTTAGTTTGATATCAATTAAATCAAATACCAGTATTAAAATTCCAGGAATGATTGTAACTGTCGGCATATTCCACAAAAGTGCAATTAAAACCTGCACTAAATTTACTATAGAAAAAATTGCCACAGGTACAAGTAAGTCATCATCTTCAATTTTCATAAAATCTCCAATTTTTACAACAAAACTATCGTAACATCTTTAAATTGATTTCATTATACCATAGTATGTATTTAAAAAAAGAAAAAATTATTAATTTGACAAATTTTTTTGCTGTGGTTTAATACATTAAAATAAAAGAAATGATATGAAGAGAGGTCGCGACTTTTATCAGTAGAAAAATCGAAAGGAAAAGTCGCCGAGGCACACTTGCCGGGACTGTATAAAATATATGCAGTACTGACATCTTATAAGGCCCGCTTATTTGATGTAGAGCTCTCATATCATGGGCAGAAGTTCAAAAGTCATTAAAAGACCATGGGTTTTTGCTCATGGTCTTCTTTTATTGTTAGGAGGTAAAATGAAAAATTTTAAAAGATTTAAATTTATTTTAAGCTTCCTTCTGATATTTGTTTTGGGTATGCCAATTAATGCTTTGGCTTCTGAAGATGAATTTGTAGTTGGAATGGAAGTAAACTATGCACCCTTTAATTTTTCACAAACAAATGATGAAAATGGTGCAGTAGCCGTTAGAAATTCTGAAGGAGAATATGCAAACGGATATGATGTTGCAATGGCACAAAAAATTGCAGACTCTCTTGGAAAAAAACTTGTAATAGTAAAAACTGAATGGGACGGTTTAGCACCAGCTCTTACAAGTGGAAAAATAGATGCAATTATTGCAGGTATGAGCCCGACACCTGAAAGAGAAAAAGAAATTGATTTTTCAGATAATTATTATGCATCAGACCTTGTAATTGTAGTTAAAAAAGGTTCAAAATATGAAAATGCAAAAAGCCTTGATGATTTTAAAAATTCAAAAATAACAGGTCAGCTTAACACATTCCATTATTCTGTAATAGATCAGATACCATCTGTAAAAAAACAAACCGCCATGGAATCTTTCCCTTCAATGATTTCTGCTGTAAAGGTTGGAAAAATTGATGGATATGTTTCAGAAAAACCTGGTGCAATGTCTGCACAAACATCAAATCCAGATTTAACATATGTTGAATTTGATGAAAATAAAGGCTTTAAAACCGACCCTAAAGATACATCAATTGCAGTTGGTTTAAAAAAAGGATCTGATTTAAAAGATAAAATAAATGAAATTTTAAAAAATATCCCTCAAAAAGAAAGAGATGAAATAATGCAAAAAATGGTTTCAATTGGAGAGGGAGATAGTAATATATCATTTTTAGGTCAGATGAAAGATATACTTGCTAAGTACGGTTCACTTTTTGTTTCAGGAACTGTAAATACAATGGCAATTGCAATTTTTTCAACAATTGCAGGTTTTATAATTGGACTTTTTGTTACAATGATAAGAAAAATTCCTGTCGATAAAAAAAGAAATCCATTTACATTTTTTATACACAAAATAATAAACTTTATTCTTGTAGCCTATATTGAAGTATTCAGAGGAACTCCAATGATGGTTCAGTCAATGCTTATTTTTTATGGCTCAAAGCAGTTTTTAAACATTAATATGGATTCAATGCCAGCAGCTCTTTTTATTGTTTCAATAAATACAGGTGCATATCTTTCAGAAGTTATAAGAGGTGGAATAAATTCAATTGATAATGGACAGTTTGAAGCATGTAAAGCAATAGGACTTTCACATACACAAACATATTTAAGTGTAATTCTTCCTCAAACAATTAGAACAATATTACCATCAATTGGAAATGAATTTGTAGTAAACATTAAAGACTCGTCAGTTTTAAATGTAATAAGTGTAACAGAACTTTTCTTTATATCAAAGTCAATTGCAGGTTCAACATACCAAATTTTCCAAACATATCTTGTTACTGCAATAATTTACTTTGTACTTACATTTATAGTTACAAGACTTTTGCTTTTACTTGAAAATCGCCTTAATGTTGGAGATTTCAAATTAGAATCGGAGGATTTAAAATGAGTAATGTAATAGAAGTTAAAAATTTAAAAAAGACTTTTGGAGACAGAGAAGTTTTAAAAAATATAAATTTAAATGTAAAAGAAAATCAAGTTGTAACTATTATAGGCCCTTCAGGGTCGGGAAAATCTACAATGTTAAGATGCATTAATCTTCTTGAAACGCCAACAGGCGGAGAAATTCTTTACAGAGGAGATAATATTCTTGAAAAAAATTATAATTTAAGACCTTTTAGAGCAAAAGTCGGAATGGTTTTTCAAAGTTTTAATCTTTTTAATAACAAAAATGTACTTGAAAATTGTACATTAGGACAAATAAAAGTTTTAAAAAGGTCAAAAGAAGAAGCTGAAAAAAAAGCAAAAAAAATGCTTGAGTCTGTAGGAATGGCAGCATTTGTAAATGCAAAGCCATCTCAAATTTCAGGAGGTCAAAAACAAAGAGTTGCAATTGCAAGAGCACTTTGTATGGACCCTGATGTTCTTCTTTTTGATGAACCAACATCTGCCCTTGACCCTGAAATGATAGGTGAAGTTTTAGATGTTATGACTAAAATTGCAAAAGAACACATGACAATGATTGTCGTAACACATGAAATGGGTTTTGCAAAAGAAGTTTCAGATGAAGTTTATTTTATGGACAATGGAACAATTCTTGAAAAAGGAACTCCTAAAGATATTTTTGAAAATCCTAAAGAAGAAAGAACAAAAGAATTTTTACAAAGATATTTAAATAATTAATTTAAGCACAGATTTTTCTGTGCTTTTTTTGTTTTTAATCAAAAAAAAGGTTTAATTATAGTGTTAAACGGATAACTAAGTAGCTTAACAAGGAGGAAACAATGGAAGCTAAACTCGGTTCGTTTTTCCATTTAAAGGAAAACAAAACAAATATTAAGACGGAGATATTCGCAGGAATCACAACATTTATGACAATGTCATATATTCTTGCAGTAAACCCGTCTATTTTATCGGAAACTGGTATGGATAAAGGGGCAGTATTTACTGCAACTGTAATTTCATCTGTTATTGCAACACTTTTCATGGCACTTTTTGCAAAATTACCATTTGCTCTTTCTGCTGGAATGGGGCTTAATGCATTTTTTACATACACAGTTGTAATGCAAATGGGAAAAAGCTGGCAATATGCACTTACTGCGGTATTTTTAGAAGGAATTATTTTTGTTATTTTATCACTTTTTGGAATACGTGAAATGATATTTAATTCAATTCCACTTTCTTTAAAAAAGGCAGTATCTGTTGGAATTGGACTTTTCATTGCTGAAATTGGACTTTTAAATGCAGGAATTATTGTGCCAGGTGAAATAAGTTTAAATCTTGGAAAAATAGCATCAAAAGAAAGTCTTGTATTTTTCTTTGCACTATTTTTAATGGGCGTTTTGGAAGTTAAAAAAGTTAAAGGTTCACTTTTAATCGGAATTATAGCATCTACAATTCTTTCAATAATTTTACAAACTTCAACACTTCCACAATCAGTTGTACAAGTACCACCTTCAATTTCACCAATTGCATTTAAACTTCAATTTTCAGATATTTTTACACTTGAAATGTTTTCAGTAATGTTTACATTTTTATTTGTAGATTTATTTGATACACTTGGAACATTAACAGGAGTTGCAACAAAGGCAAATCTTTTAGATAAAGATGGAAGACTTCCAAACGTTGGAAAAGCACTTCTTTCAGATGCAATAGGTACAGTTTGTGGAGCACTTTTAGGAACAAGTACCATTACAACATTCGTAGAAAGTGCATCGGGAGTTGAACAAGGTGGAAGAACAGGACTTACTGCACTTTCAACTGCAGTATGCTTTTTAATATCTTTAATATTTTTCCCAATATTTGCAATAATACCTTCAACTGCAACAAGTGCAGCACTTGTAATTGTAGGTTTATTTATGGCAACATCAATAATTGATATTGATTTTTCAGATTATACTGAAAGCATTCCAGCATTTTTAACTATAATAATTATGCCTTTAGCATATTCTATAGCTGAAGGAATTGCTTTTGGAATGATTTCATATGCATTATTAAAGCTTTTTACAGGAAGAGTAAAAGAAGCATCAGTTGTAGTTTATATTTTAGCTGTAGTATTTTTAATAAGATACTTATTCTTAATTTAGTTTAAACTTTAAAAAGAGGGTTTACCCTCTTTTTTTTTGCAAAAATATAACAAGTACAAAAATTCTTGACAAAAATATAAAGAAAGCTAATATAAATTAAAGGAAAACTTATGAAAAAAATAAAAAAACATTCAAATAAAAAATATTTTTTAGCACTTTCCATGTCTATTTTTCTTCTAAGTAGTGCAATAGGAAATAAATTTGTAGATGAAACACTTTCAAGAAAGAAAAATAAAAAAATAAATGGAAAAAGTGTTGCACCAAAAGATAATGTAGATGAAAAAAATTTAAAAATAATTAATGAAACAAATAGAAAATATAAAGAAATAAAAGAAGTTGTATTTAATGATGAAAATATAAAAAAAGAAGAAGTTTCAGTAAAAACAAAAGATAATATAAATCTTTTTTCAACAGTTTACACACAAAATACGAAAAGAAAACACGACTGGGTTATTTTTGTACATGGATATGCTTCATCTAGAAATTCAAATACATCAAAAAATATTGTAAGCATTTATTTAAAAAACGGTTTTCAAGTTGTATCTGTCGACAACAGAGGCCATGGAAAATCTGGTGGAAATTATATAACAATGGGTTACAAAGATAAAGATGATATTAAACTTTGGGTTAAATATATAAAAGAAAGAGATAAAAATTCTAAAATTGCATTACATGGAATTTCAATGGGAGCTTCTACTGTAATGATGGCATCAGGTGATATTAAAGATGTTTATGCAATTGTAGAAGACTGCGGTTATACATCTGTTTGGGATGAAATGAAATCTGAACTTAAATATCACTATAATTTGCCCGCTTTCCCTGCTCTTTTTATTGCAAATATTACAGCAAAAATACGTGCAAAAACCGATTTTAAAAAAGCATCTTCAATAAATTCACTAAATAAAACAAATATTCCAATGCTTTTTATTCACGGTGATAAAGATAATTTCGTACCTTTTGAAATGCTTGAAAAAAATTATAATGCACATAATGGAAAAAAAGAAAAACTAATTATAAAAGGTGCAGGCCATGCACAGTCTTACCTTTTAGAGCCAGAAAAATATTGGAAAAAAGTTTTTGACTTTTTAGACAAATATAAAAATTAATATTTAAATTTTCAAAAATTATAATAAGTAGAATGTATTTTACTTATTAGAAAGTACATTCTGCTTATTTTTTTACATAAAGCAAAAAGCTCAAGGAAAAACCTTGAGCTTTTTTTGATGAAAAATTAATTTCATTTTTTAAAGAAAATTTTATTTCTCTTTTCTTCTTTTTACAAGTTCGCTTGCAGCTGCTGCAATTGCTCCTAAAAGTCCTGTTATTGATAAAACTCCTGTCTTTGGATTTTCTTCAGCTTTCTTTTCTTCGCCTTTATTATCTTTAGACTCGTCTTCTTTTGCTTCAACAACATTTACTTTTACAGTTACATAATCTTTTGATCCGTCTGGATATGTTACTACAACTACTGCTTCTTGTTCTCCAACTTTTGTTGTATCAACAGGTGTTTGCCATTCAAATTTTGTTCCTTCAGGAAGGTCATCTTTGTTTGCTATTGCATCTTCTGGTTTTACATCTTTTCCTGTTTCTACTTCTACATCTTTTCCTTCTGGGTCGAAGTTGTCTGCATCGGAGTTTACTTTTACTGTTGTTGTAACTCTATCTTGACTTCCATCTGGATATGTTACTATTATTGTTACTTCTTTTTCACCTGGTGTTGTAGTATCTACTTCATCTTCAAATTCATATCTTGTTCCATCTGGTAAGTCTTCAGGATTTTTTACTCCATCTTTTGGATCTGGTTTTTCATTTTTATCTACCACAATCTCTTTTCCTTCTGGATTATATTTATCTGAATCGTCTTCTTTTACTACTACTGTTGTTGTAACTTTATCTTGACTTCCGTCTGGATATGTTACTATTACTGTTACTTCTTTTTCACCTGGTGTTGTAGTATCTACTTTTCCTTCAAATTCATATTTTGTTCCATCTGGTAAGTCTTCTTTGTTTTTGATTCCATCTTTTGCTTCTGGTGTGTCATCTTTTTCTACTGTGATTTCTTTTCCTTCTGGATTATATTTATCTGAATCTGATGGTTTGTCATCTTTATCTTTAGGATCTGTTCCGTATTTCTTTTCTTCTTCATCACTTGAGCCGTCGTTGTCGTCGTCTTTGTCTGTTACATCTGGGTCTTTATCTCCATCTGTATCTCTTTGTAATGTGATTGTGAATTCTACTGGGGTTGATTCGTTGTTGTTTTCATCTTTCGCTTTTACTGTTACTTTGATTTCTTTTTCTTCGTCATTTCCCCAATCGTCTTTCTTTGTTGGAACTCCTTCGATTTGTCCAGTCTCTTTATTGTATGTTAGTCCATCAGGTAATCCTTCTACTGTTACTATTGCTGTTGGATCATCTGTTGTTACTGGTATTGGTGTTATTTCCACGCCTTCTACTACTGTTTTATCATCTATTGGTGTTATTGTAGGAGGAGTGTTGTCTTCTGGTTTGTCTGAACCATTATCATCTTTGTTCTTTTCATGTCCTGTTACTGGTACTTCGTAAACTTTATCTGCATCAAAGTCATCATCTTTTACTGTTAATGTGATTGGTCCATCTACATTTGCTGGTGGTGTTACTTTGATTTTTCCG
>JALEKO010000042.1 GCA_022769085.1 Peptoniphilaceae bacterium | reverse complement strand
TGCTAGGAAATATTTTTTTATATTTACTTAATTTATATCTGTTCATCTGCATAAATGAAAATGTAACTAATATAATAAAATTTAAAATGAGCATGTAAAAAAGTGCTAAGATAATGTTCTTGACTGTAATTAAATAAAATTTCATGAAAACAGATGAAACAAAAAATAATAACACTAAAGCTATAAAAAATATATCTGTTACAATAATTTTTGAAAAAATATATGTAAAGCTTTTTATAGGAAGAGTAAATGTCAATGTTGATTTTGTGGTATATAAATCTCTGTAAAAAGTATTTACAAAAAACATTACAATTGTAAATATAAATGTTATTATTTCAAGAACTATCAAAACATTCAATGTATCTTTTGAGGAAAAATTTTCAATAGAGTTTGTCATGGTTTTCATTGTGCCTATTGCAATAATAAAAATTATAAAAACAAGCCCTGTAGATAAAAAGAATTTTAAATTTGATTTTAACTCATATTTTATTAGATTTTTCATAAAATTATAAATCCGCCTTATTTTTTACAATAAATAAATTTAGTATAAATGATATAAGTATGACTGAAAATGAAAAAAATATCATATAAATATTTATACCTATCATTGATAAATTCTTATTAAAATAAATCATTAAAAAATCTATACCTATTATTTTTTTAATTTTTATAATATTACCTGTTATTTTAAAGCTATATGGAAAAAGTATATAAATATTTCTCATTATTCCAATTAAAACAACATATAATACAGTAAAAAATGTAATCGAAACAAAATCAAAATATTTCCTAAAAAATTTTACTTTTGAAAAGCTAAAAGCTAAAGTCAAAAGTTCATATGCCATAAGCCAATATATTTCTAAAATTAATATAACGCTTATAAATCTATATGGAAAAATTTCAGTTGTATTAAATTTTAAAATTAATTCAAATAACTTTTTTACAATTAAAAAATTTAAATAGTAACAGAATATTAAAAATAAATTTAAAAACAACGCAGCAAAAAATTTCGCTGTAAAAACTTTTAAAGTGCTTATGTCAAGAGTAAATGTCAAATATGAAGTTTTTGAAAATATGTCTTTTCTAAATCTTAGTAGAAAATATATTAAATTTGTAAGAAGAAATACAAATAACAAAAACAAAAATGATGTATTTACTAGCGAAAAAAGATTAAATTTGTCTTTTTGAATATAAGCTATTGACCATATTGATATTGAAAAAATCAAGCTTATTAATAAAAAAAATATTGAATACTTTTTTGTTCTTTTTATTTCATATTTTAAAAATTTTAACATCATCCAAAATATTCCCTATAAAATTCTGCAATTGTCATATTATTTTTGTTTCTGATTCTTTCAGCATCATCTTGATATTCGATTTTTCCATCATTTAAAAAGGCTATCTCATCAAAAAGATTTTCCAAATCACTCACTTGATGAGTTGTAATTATCATTGTTTTTCCAACATCTATTGAATTAATTATTGATGTTAATATCATATCTTTTGCAATTTGGTCAACCCCTTCAATAGGCTCGTCTAGAACATAAATTTTTGCCTCTCTTGACAAAGTCAAAGTTAAAAGAAGCCTTTCTTTCATTCCTTTTGAAAGTTTATCGGCATAGCCTTTTTTGGGAATTTTCATAAAATCCATTAGATTTTCACATTTTTTTAAATTAAAATCCTCATAGAAATCTTTATACAGGTTTATGCTGTCTGCAATTGTTAAGTTGTCGTAAAGGTGGTATGCATCTGGTAAGTAAGAAATTATTTTTTTTGTCTTTTTTCCAATCTTTTCTCCATAAATTGTAATATTACCTGTATCTGGTTTTATAAGCCCCATTATTATCTTTAAAAGTGTAGTTTTTCCTGAACCATTTGGTCCTAAAAGTCCTAAAACTTTTCCTTCATTTAAAGTCAAATTAACCCCTGAAAGTGCTTCAGTTAAGTCATATTTTTTTGTTACATTTTCAATTTGTAAAATAGTTTTATCCATTTGCATTCAACCTCGTTCTTAAAAATGAAAATGAATCCAATTCGTCAAATCCTAGTTTATTCATATTTTCAAAAAAATCATCACAATAATCGCTTGCAAATTGCTCAATCATTATATTTATTTTATCATCATCACAAATAATATAGTAATTATCTTCTCTAGCTTCGATTATTTCTTCTTTTATCATTTGATCATATGCACTTGTTAGGTATTTCGGGTTAACTTTAAATTTTTGTATAAAAAAATTTTTGCTGAAAAGTTTATCTCCGTTTTTAAGTTTTCCATTTATAATCTGCATTGCAACAAAATCTCTAATTTGTAGATATAATGCTTTTTTTATGTTATCACCAACTCTCTTGTATTAAAGATACATTTAAATTTTAAAAATACAAATTTATCAAAAATTTATAACTTTTTGATAGTAATATTTATAGTAAAATAAATATATGAAAACAATTTTAGCTGTTGATAAAAATTTTGCAATTGGATATGAAGGAAATCTTCTTTTTCATATAAAAAAAGATTTTAAACATTTTAAAGAACTTACTACAGGCAATGTTGTAATTCTTGGAAAAAATTCTTTGAAATCTATGGGAAATAAACCATTAAAAAATCGAGAAAATATAATTTTAACTAGAGATAAAAACTTTAAATTAGATAATGCTTTAATTTTTCATTCAAAAAAAGATGTTTTGAATTATGTAAAAAATGTAAAAAAAGATGTTTTTGTAATTGGAGGGGCAAAAACGGTTGAACTTTTTTTAGATGAAATTAACGAAGCTTACATTACAAAAGTATTTGAAGAAAAAAAAGCCGACACTTATCTTTTTAACTTTGAAAAGGATAAGAATCGGAAAATAAAAGAACAATCGGAAATTTTTGAAGAAGATGATATAAAATTTCAATTTGTTACTTATGAAAAAATTAAATGATATTATAAGGAAATTTATTTTTATTTATTTTTATATATTTATAAATTTCCTTATTTAATTTTTCTGAAAAATAAGAATAAAACCTTATATATTCTTTTTCATTTACACAATCATATAAAAACATATTAAGCCTATCATATTCATTTTCTTTTTTTAAAATAAAAAAATCTTTATTTTCTTCTTTTGAAGAATCTAAATAAAAATATAAAACTGAATCTGCAAGAGCAAAATATGAATTTTCTCTATACTTTTTATATGTTTCTTTATAATTTTCATTAAGACATATTAGTGCACAAAAACTATAGCATATGTCTTCATCAAGTTTCAACTCAAAAGCCATATTTTTTGCAAGTTCAGCCATTATTGATAGTTTTTTTATTTTTAAAATATCATTATTTTTTTCTAAATCTTTATCAAAAAAAAATCTCACTTTATCTTTATTTGGAATATTTCCAAAATCTTTTTTAAACATAAATAATTCTACCCTTGCTTAAAATTTTTTTGTCTTTTACAATTTCAAAATAAAAATTATCATCATCATTATAATTTATATATACTTCATCATCATATAGAATTTGATTTTTATAAATTATTTGAGCTTGTTTTATTTCTTCTTGTTTTCTTTTCATATTTTCTCTTACTATATCAAAATATTGCGCATTGCTAATATGACCATTTATATCGATATCACTTTTTCTTAAAATTAATTTTGAATTTTTGTTATAATTTTTTTCAAATTCTTTCTCATTAATTTTTTTATCAAAAAGACTTTTTTCTTTTCCATAAACTTTTTTATATTCTTCTGGAATTTTAATAGGTCTTTTTTTGATTTTACTTATTAAAAGAAATTCTGATAGAATCTTTGCTAAAACATCTCCATCATTCTCAATAATCATTTCTCTATCAGCATAAAATCTATTCATTCCACTACAATATGTTGTAATTGTTATTTCATCATTCATTTTTGGTAGTTTATTTATAGAAATATTATGTGAATATACTATCCAAAAATTGTTTTTACTTTCATTTATGTTTTTTTCTAAAAGTGATGACTGTCTAGAAGATGCTTCAATTGAAAGTGCAACAAGTGATCTTAATGAAAGATACCCATTTTTATCGCAATCATAATAATTGATTTTAAATTTATATGAACTTTTCATTATTTCCTCCTTATAAATTTATTCACAATAACCGCAAATAATATAATAAGCATAAAAGAAGTTAGAATAAGCATAAATTTAATCAAATTTTTAATAAATGCTATTTCTATCCCTGCAAAAGAAAAAGAAATTAAAGCTCCCGAAAATAAAATTGATATGCTTAAAAAAATTATAGATAATATTTTTTTATTTTCTATTTTTTCTCTATTTAAAATATCTTCTTCATCTTCCTTGTGTTTTATTAAAAAACCACCATCTGATATTTGCCTTAAAGTATTTAAACTGAATTTTGGAAAATCTCTAAATAGTGTATATATGTCATAAAATTTTGGTACTGCTCTATGTTTTATACTTTTTAGAGAAAAAAATCTTAAAATTATTTTCTCTGCAATAGGATAAGCCAATTCAACAAAAGACTGATTTTCAACAAGTCTCTCTATTACTCCTTCAAGGATTATAACTGTTTTTCCAAAATTTAAAAGTGAAGATGGTATTTGTATTGAAAAATTTTTCAATAATTCAAAAAATTCTGTAAACATGTCTGTAAGTTTCATTTCATTCAAAGACAAATCAATGTATTTATCAATAATCTGTTGAAGCTTTCTTTCAAATTCTGGAATTTGTGCTTTTGATGCTTTCAATAGCCCCATATTTATAAGCGCATCAGTTATAAATCTAACATGATTATATGTAACTCCTACAAAAATCTTCATTATCTCATATCTAAAATCATCTGAAAGTTTACCCATTATACCAAAATCAAGTATGTAAATACTATCTATACTATTTATAAAAATATTTCCCGGATGAGGGTCAGCTTGAAAAAAACCATCTCTAAAAAATTGATTAACATAAGAATATACTATTCTATTTGCAATAATTCTTTTTTGGTTTAAATTAAAATTGAAATTTTCATCTATGCTCTTTAAAGAAAATCCATATACATATTCCATAATTAAAACTTTTTTTGTACTTATTTCTTTAAAAACTTTTGGAAAATGAACATATTTATCTTTAAAGTTATATTTTGAAAATTTTAATATGTTCTCAGCCTCAATATTAAAATCTGTTTCAAATTGAAGATTATTTTTAAATTCTCGAACTATATTTACTAAATCAAACGCTTTTCCTATTGGCCTATACGATAATTTTGTTGCAAAATCTTCGAGAATTTTAACATCCAAATTTATATTTTCTTTTATATTTGGTCTTTGAATTTTCACTGCTACTTTTTTTGTAATATTATCAATTTTTAATAAAGCATAATGAACTTGTGCGATAGATCCACTTGCAATAGGTTTTTTTTCAAAATATTCAAAAAATTCATTTATAGGTTTTTTTAATTCTTCTTCTAAAATTTTTTCAATTTCATTAAATGGAATCTCTAGTACATCATCTTGAAGTTTTTCTAATTCTAAAATAGCCTCTTTTGGCAATATATCTCTTCTTGTACTCAAAAATTGCCCAAATTTAATAAAAGTTGGACCAAGCTCTTCAAAAACAATTTTTAAATTTTCTCCAATCTTTGTTGCCTGTGATGAAAAAATTTTATCGCTATTTGTTAATCTGTTCTTATAAAGGTTTTTTATATCAGAAATAATATTACTTTTTAAAAAAATTTTTATTATTTGAATTTTTCGTTTTCTATATGAATTTTGCATTTGATTTCCTCTAATAAAAATTATACCATATGCAAACTCAATATATAAAAAAGGTTGGAATAAACCAACCTTTAAAAAATTTTAAATTAAATTTTCATTTTTTAATGTCTTATAATCTTTATACGAATAATAAAGCATCAAAATGCATGCAATCAAAAACATAAAATTAACATGACTTGTATTAATATAATCTAAAACCATAACAAAAATTAAGACAAGTGCTGAACCTATTGATGTAAAAAATCTAGCTTTTTTTCTAAGATCTGTCTCAGAATAATTATTTTTTTTCTTCATCTTTTATCATTTCATCTAATGTTCTCCATGCAAGCAAAGCACATTTTACTCTTGCAGGCATGTTTGATACATTTTGAAGTGCCGCAGCATCTCCTATTTCTTCAAGTTCTTCATCACTTACATTTTCTCTTCTTATCATTCTTATAAAAATGTCTGCTTGTTCTTTTGCTTCTTTTAATGTTTTTCCCTTTATTTGATCACACATTATTGATGTTGAAGCTTGACTTATAGCACATCCATGTCCAGTAAAGGCAGCATCTGAAATTTTATCTCCATCAAGTTTTATTTCAAGTTCAATCTCATCTCCACATGAAGGATTATGACCTGGTTCATGTAAATCTGCATCTATCTCTTTTTTATTTTCTTGATTTCTTGAATGCTCTAAAATAACTTGTGTGTACAAATCGTTTAAATCCATTATAGACCCATCACCTTTCTTACTTCTTTTAAAGATTTTGCAAATATTTCAACTTCCTCTTTTGTATTGTAGAAAGAAAAAGATGCTCTGCATGTTGAACTTACATTCCAATAAGTGTGAAGTGGCATTACACAGTGATGACCACTTCTTACTGCAACATTCGATAAACTATCAATTATTGTTGAAACATCATGTGGATGAATATCTGTATAATTAAATGTCAAAATATTTCCAGCTTTTTCTTTAGGTGGGTAATACAACTGAAGATTCGGGTAATCTTTTACCAAATCATATGCATACTCTGTTAGCTTTCTTTCATATGATGAAATATCATCACTATTAAATTTATTTAAATAATCTATTGCACTTTTAAGACCAACAGCACCACCAATATTTTGAGTTCCAGCTTCAAACCTTAAAGGAACTTCTGCAAAGGATGATTTTTGCTCATAGACATATTCTATCATTTCACCGCCTAAATTAAAAGGTATCATTTTATCTAGAATATCTTTTTTACCATAAAGAACCCCTATTCCAAAAGGTGATAACATTTTATGACCTGAAAAAACAAGAAAATCACAATCTATATCTTTAACATCAACTTTATGGTGACCTATAAGTTGAGCCGCATCTGCTATGAAAATTGATCCATTTTCATGAGCCCATTTTGCAATTAATTTTAAATTTATAACTTCACCTGTAATATTACTTGCACCCGTAATAGAAACTATTTTTGTCTTATCATTTATTTTTGATTTTAGATCTTCATAATTTAATGAATAGTCATCATTTAAATATGAAAATATAAGTTTTGCACCTGTTTTTTCGCAAACTCTTTGCCATGGAATAAGATTTGCATGATGTTCTAGAATAGAAATTAAAATTTCATCATCTTTTTTTAGGTTACTATTTCCATAAGAGTACGCAATTTCATTTAAAGCTTCTGTCGAAGACCTTGTAAAAATAATTTCTTCTGTTTTATTTGCATTTATAAATTTTGCTATTTCTTCCCTTGCAGATTCATATGCTTCAGTAGCTTTAAGTCCTAAAAAGTGTCCACCTCTATGTGGATTTGCAGTATTTGTTCTATAAAAATTATAAACACTATCAAGAACCTGTGATGGCTTTTGACTGGTTGCTGCATTATCAAGATAAACTATAGGTTTGCCATTTCTTCTTATATCTAAATATGGAAAATCTTTCCTAATTTCATCTACATTAAACATATTAGCTCCCAGAATTCATTTTATGAACCTTATTTTTTAATTTTTCTTTTAAATCATTTTCTTCAATTTTCTCAAGTACTGGCATAAAACTTGCTTCTAAAATCATACTTTCTGCCTGTTTTTTATTTAATCCTCTACTCATTATATAAAAAAGCATATCTGGATTCATTCTCCCAACACTTGCTGCATGAGAACCTTTAACTTTTTCTTCTCTGCAAAGTAAAATAGGTGTAGTTTTACTTACAACATCATCAGAAAGTAAAACTGAAAAATCACTTATTTTACCATCTGCTTCTTTACATCCTCTTTGTAAATCAACTATTCCCTTCCACGCTTTTTTTGAGTTATCTTTAAGTGCCCCATTAAAAATGGTCTTTGAATTACTAAAATTTCCATTATGTTCATTTGTTATAAGCATATCTAAATAGTCATCATTTTCTTTAAAATAAATCCCATTGAAATCAAGTTTAGATTTATCTCCGTCTAAATAATTTTTAAAATTTACGTAAGATTTATTTGAGCCAAGTTCAATATAAGACAAATCTAAATTAGCATTGTCTTCTATAACTGAAACAAACTGTTGTAAACTTTCGCTATTTTCATTTATATTTGTAATAAGCACAATTTTTACATATGAATTCTTTTCTAAATTAACTCTAACTAAATTATTTACATAATTTTTTAAATTATTTTTTGAATGCACATTTATCAAAAAAGATGATTTGGAATTTTCTTTTGCATCTATATCTATTGAAGAAAAAAGTTCATTATTTTTTTCATCTAAAGAAAGATCTATATATTTTACTGACTTTTCTCCTGAAATTTCTTCATAAATTTTTAAATTATTGTATTTTTCGTTTTCATCTATACTTAATTTTGAAATGCCATATTCTTTTTCATTAAACTTATATATTGGTTTAATAATATCTGAACTATTAAAATTTTTATATTCTTTTTTTTCAAAGTTTTTTTCTTCAATGTCAACGGAATTAAGTTTCAAATATTTGAAAGTAGGCATTTTCATCACATTTGATTTCATCAGCCATTAGCTCCTTCCAATTCAGCATCTATAAGTCTATTCATCTCTACAGCATATTCTACAGGCAATTGCCTTGAAACAGGTTCTGCAAATCCTCTTACAATCATTGCCCTTGCTTCGTTTTCTTCAATTCCCCTACTCATTAAATAAAAAATTTGAGATTCATCAATTGAACCAATTTTTGCTTCATGCCCACAATCAACATTAGAATTTCTTATATCTAGAACGGGAATAGTATCAGAAGTTGCTGATTCATCAAGCATCAGATTTTCACAATCAATTGTAGATTTTGAGCCATCAGAATAAGGCCCCATTTGAACAAGTGTTCTTGTCATAGATTTTCCTGTTCCAGTTGTAATTGATTTTGTAAGTGCTGTTGAAAAAGTATTAGCTGCCAAATGAATTGCAGAACAGCCGTTATCAATATATTGTCCGCTTCCTGCAAATGTAATTCCTGTATATTCGCTTTTTGCACCTTCTCCTTTTAAAACAGATGTAGGATAAAGCATAGAAACTTTTGATCCAAAAGACCCAGATACCCATTCAACTTTTCCATTTTCTTCAACAATTGCTCTTTTTGTATTTAGGTTATACATATTTCTTGACCAATTTTCTATGGTTGAGAATTTTACATGTGCATCTTTTCCTACAAAAATTTCAACAGAACCAGCATGTAAATTAATTACATTGTATCTTGGTGCAGAACAGCCTTCTATAAAATGAACATAACTTCCTTCTTCAGCAATAATCATTGTGTGTTCAAATTGTCCAGCTCCTGGAGCATTAAGTCTATAATATGATTGTAATGGAATATCGACATTCACTCCCTTTGGTACATAAATCAAAGACCCACCACTCCAAAGTGCTCCATGAAGAGCGGCATACTTATGAAGAGTAGGCGGAATTGATTTTTGAAAATATTTTTTTACTATATCCTCATGATTTTTTACTGCATCATCAAAATCTGTATAAATTACACCCTGATCTGATAAATAGCTTTTTATAGAATGATATACTTCTTCACTATCATACTGAGCACCAACTCCTGCAAAAGATTCTTGTTCTGCTTTTGGTATTCCAAGTTTATCAAATGTATCTTTTATTTCTTCGGGAAGTGCATCCCAATTTGATTTCTTATCAGTTTTTGGTTTTACGTATGTTGTAATATTTTTTATATTAAGTTCTGATAAATCAGGCCCCCACGTTGGATTAGGTGTTTTTTCAAAAATTTCAAGAGACTTTAATCTTCTTTGTCTCATCCAGTCAGGCTCATTTTTTTTATCAGATATTTCATTGATTACTTTGCTGTTTACTCCGTGCTCAATAGCATCATTTTTATCAAAATGGTTTTTAAAGTCATAAAATCCCTGACCTTCATCCATTTTTCTAAAATCATCTAAATTAATTTCGCCCATTAAACCCACTCATATCCTTCTTTTTCAATTTTTTCCATCAATGTTCCATCGCCTGTTTTTAGTATTTTTCCATTTTTAACAATGTGTACATAATCAGCTTTTATATTTTCTAGTATTTCTCTGTGATGAGTAATTATTATAAGTGCCTTATCTTCTTTAAAAAAATCTTTTATAGTATTACTTACTATTCTAACAGCATCAACATCAAGGCCCGAATCTGTTTCATCAAGCATAGCAAGTTTAGGATTTAAAAACTTCATTTGAAGCATTTCACTTTTTTTTCTTTCTCCACCTGAAAAACCTACATTAACATATCTTTCAGAATATTCATCAGATAACCCTAGCTCTTTCATATTTTTTGAAAGCTCTTTATTAAACCCCAAAATTGACATTTTTTTTCCATCTACAGCAGACTTTGACTGACGTAAAAATTCATGAAGTCTTACACCAGGAATTGATTTTGGAGACTGAAATGACATAAAAATACCAAGTCTTGCTCTTTCATCTGTTTTTAAATTTGTTATATCTTTCCCTTCAAAGAAAATTTTTCCTTCATTAATTTTATATATAGGGTTTCCCATTATGGTATTTAGTAAAGTTGATTTCCCAGAACCATTAGGTCCCATTATTACATGAATTTCTCCAGAATTTACCGTTAAATTAATTCCATTTAAAATCTGTTCATTTTTTTCAGCACCAGATTTTAAATTTTCCACTTTTAATAATTCCGCCATTTAACACCTCTTAATAATTTTAGACTTTTTCTCACGATATCATACTTCTTTAGTAGGATTTAGTCAAAATACATTTATCTTACTAAAATAGAAAAGAAACTATTACATCATTAGAATTTAATGAAGAAAATGTCTCTATAATTTTTTTACCATATTCCCCTAAATTTTTTTCAATAAGATCTGAATTTTTTATTTCTATAATAATATCTCTTTTTGACGAAAGTTGATCAAAAAGTGCATCCAAATTTTTTACGTAGTAATCAAATTTGAAAATTTCATTTAAATATGAATACGATTTTTCTTTACTTATAAATTTTTTTGAATCGATAATATATTTCTTCATTAATATAATTTCTCAAAGCTTTCATAATGATCATCTGAAAAATATATATTTCCATTTTTGTCATAAACTAAACGATTTGAGTTTCTAAAACCTCCATAATAATCGACATCGGCTTCATTATATTTCCCACTAGGCAATTTTTCTTCAAAATTTTTAAATTCATCTCCACCAATAACTGCCTGAAATTTAATATCCCATAAGTTTCCCTCTTCTGGATTCCATCCCAAGTCATAAGCTTTATCTTTGGTTATATAATTATTTGGAAGTTTTTTAAATTCATGAATATATTTTGAAACATCTTCATGAGAAAAATAGTATTTTTCCTCTTCAACTTTTAATTCATCTGTTGAAAAAATTTCATAATCTTTACTATTTGAACAGGAAATAAATCCGAAACCCAAAAAAATAATTAAAATAAAATATATAACTTTTTTTAGATTTTTCATGTTAATATTGTACCACTTATTGAGATTAATTTTTTACAAAAAAAAGAGGCTTAAAAGCCTATTGTGATACATTTTGGTCGGAACGAGAGGATTTGAACCTCCGACCTCATGCTCCCGAAGCATGCATGCTACCAAACTGCACCACGTTCCGAAAAATGGGTAAAAAAATGGTCGGGGTGAAAGGATTCGAACCTTCGACCTCATGTTCCCAAAACACGCGCGCTACCAAGCTGCGCCACACCCCGACGTCTAACGACTAATATATAATACTATAAATTTTAATTTATGTCAATGATTTTTTAAAATTTTTTTCAAATCTATCTAAATCATTTTCATCGAATATTATTATACCATTTTCTTTTAAGATTTTACAAGTTATTCCATCTTTTTTTATCAACTTATTGGAAAAAGTTCCGTCGTATACATATTTATTTCCACACGATGGTGATTTTGATTTTAAAATTGCATACTTTATATTTTCAATTTTAGCTTTTTTTAAAGCAATTTCTGCTCCTTTATAGAAAAATTTTGTAACATCTTTCCCACTTACTGTAATAACTTTATCTTTAACTTGCTCTGATGGTTCTCTTGGAATTGAAAGTCCTCCTTCAACCTCTGGACAAATTCCTATAAATTCAATTCCAAAAAGTTTTGTTTTTATTTCCTTTTTATAGTTATTTTTTCCATTATATTTACAGTTTATTCCTAAAAGGCATTTTGATATTAATACTTTCATAATTTAATTATATTTTTATTTAAACTAGTTTAAAGTAAAAATATTTTAAAAGCAGTGGAGTGTTATAATTATTTATGAAAATAATTTTAAATTCCACCGCTTTTATTTATAAATTATTTATTAAAGTATTATATTTTTAAATAGCATAATTCCATGCATGAGCATAAGCATCACGCAAAGCTTCAAGTACTGTTGCTATTTTAGATGAATCTCCATAAATAAATACATCTTTTGCCAAATTTTCAAATTGTTTATCATAGTCTGGTTGAGGTCTGCTTCCTAAAGAAAGTATTACAGAATCAAATCTTATATCTTCTTCTCTTGCATCTTTTCCATCTTCTAAAAGTTTAACTCTAATTCCTTCATCAGTTACAGCTACTAATTGATGTAATGGTAAAAGATCTACTCCTTCATCTTTTAAGTTTTTAAGAACTACTCCTCTTACTCTTGGAATTTCACTTGCTCCAATTGTATTTGTCATTTCAATAATTGAAACCTCATGATTTTCATCCTCATGCTTTAATGTATCAGCAATTTCAAGTCCTGTTGCTCCAGATCCAATTACAGCAACTTTCTTTCCTACTTTAACTCTTCCTTCAAGATAATCTTCTGCCATTACTACTTTATCTGAATCTATACCGTCTAATTTAGGTTTTATTGGATTTCCACCTGCACATACAAATATAGCTTGTGGACTTAATTCTTTAATATTTTCTACAGTCGCTTCTGTATTAAGTCTTACATCAATATTTTCCTTTTCAAGTTCATAAATTTCAGTTTCTATAAACCATCCAAGTTTATCTTTTGCATTTCCAAGTGATCCAGTATAGAGTGCTCCACCTAGATGATCTTTCTTTTCAAAAAGTGTAACGTTAAATCCTCTTTGAGACAATATGATTGCCGTTTGCATTCCTGCAGGACCACCACCAATTACAACAACTTTTTTGCCTTCTCCATTTTTTTTCATACCACTATATGAAACTTCAAATCCTAAACGTGGATTTACAGAACATTCCAAATGTCTTCCTTTAGAAACTGCTTCAATACATCGATTGCAACCTATACATTTTCTTATACTTTTTGTATTTTCAGCTTTTGCTTTATTTCCCCACTCTGGATCTGCAAGTTGTCCTCTACCTACTGATACAAAATCACATATTCCTTCTTCTAAAAGTTCTTCTGCAACTTCAGGTTCTTTTATTACATTAATAGAAACTACAGGAATAGATACATTCTCTTTTACAGCCTTTGTTAAGTCTTTTCTACTTCCTTGAGCAAAAGCATACATTGGAATAATTTGATATCCTGTCTCATAAATTCCACAACTTACATGGACATAATCAACTCCAATTTCTTCCATGTGTTTTGCAATTTTTGCTCCCTCTTCTTTTGTAATTCCTTTATCACCCATAAACTCTTCAACGGACAAACGAATTCCTACTGGGAAATTTACTCCACAAACCATTTTAATTGCCTGAATAATTTCATCAACATATCTCATTCTATTTTCAAATGTTCCACCATATTCATCATTTCTACGATTTGAGAAAGGAGAAAGCCATTGATTTAAGAAATATCCATGTGCAGCGTGTAACTCAACACCATCCATACCAGCATTTTTCGCAAGAACTGCACCTTTTACATATTTTTTTTGTATTTCTTTTGCTTCTTCTATAGTTAATTCATGTGGTTCTTCATTACAAACAGGAGTTGTAAATGCTGATGGAGCTACAAGACCTTTTCTATTTGGATTTATCATTGAAGAACCTTCTCTTCCAGGATGATGAAGTTGTAAAAATATTTTTGTATCATATGTATGAACTCTATCTGCAAGGCGTTGTAAACCACCTACAAATCCAGGCTCTGTTGCAGAAAGTTGTCTTGCAAGTCCCCGACCATTTTCATCATCAATTCTACATATTTCTGTTATTATTAATCCACATCCGCCTTTTGCACGTTCTTCATAATATCTTATTATATCTTCACCCGCTTCTCCAGAATATTCTGCAAGCCCTGTTCCCATTGGTGGTAAAACTATACGATTTTTAAGTGTCAAAGAACCTATTTTCCCTTTTTCAAATAATTTTTTAAATTTCATGAAAACCTCCATTAAAAATTCTGTTAAATTAAAATAGAATAAGCATTGAAATCGTTTTTTTAATATGCGTCTTATTTGTACCTTAAACTAAAATGCAAATATATATGTAAAATTTTTAAAATCATTTTCAATAATTAATTTATTTTAACCAACAGTTGAATTGTACCGTTTATATACTAAAATAAAAGTATTTAAAATTTCACTTAATAAATAACTATTTTTTAAATTAAAAGCAGTACATAATTGCACTGCTTTTAATTTATTTTTAATATTGTGGCATTTGTGGAGCTGGTGCTTCTTCTTTTGGAATTTCTGCAACTGCAGCTTCTGTTGAGAGAATCATACTTACTACAGAAATAGCATTTTGAAGTGCTGATCTTGTTACTTTTGCAGGATCAATTATTCCAGATTCAACCATATCTACATACTCATCTTTATAAGCATCATATCCGTGATTTAATTCTGAATTCTTTACATTTTCTAAAATTACTGAACCATCAAGACCAGCATTTTCAGCTATCTGACGAAGAGGTGATTCCAATGCTTTTGAAACAATTTTTGCTCCTGTCTTTTCATCTCCTGCTAATTCTTCAGCATATTTATTTACAACTTCTATTGCTTTTACATAAATTGTTCCACCACCTGCTACTGTTCCTTCTTCAACTGCAGCACGTGTTGCTGAAAGTGCATCTTCTATTCTATATTTCTTTTCTTTCATTTCAGTTTCTGTTGCAGCTCCAACGTTGATTACAGCAACTCCACCAGCAAGTTTTGCAAGTCTTTCTTGTAATTTTTCTTGATCATATGAAGAGTCTGTTTCATCATGCTGCTTTCTAATTTGTTCAACTCTCTCATCAACTTTTGATTTATCTCCTGAACCTTGAACAATTGTAGTTTTATCTTTATTAACTCTGATTTTCTTAGCTGAACCAAGCATTTCTATAGTTGTATCTTTTAAGTCCATTTGTAAATCTTCACTAATTACTGTAGATCCTGTTAAAATTGCAATATCTTCAAGAATATCTTTTCTTCTGTCTCCATATCCTGGTGCTTTTACTGCAACAACATTAAATGTTCCTCTAATTTTGTTAAGAACAAGTGTTGCAAGTGCTTCTCCGTCCACATCATCTGCTATAATTAGTAATGCTCTTCCTTGTTGAACAATTTGTTCAAGTACTGGAAGTATATCCTGAATATTTGAAATTTTCTTATCTGTAATTAAAATATATGGATCATCAAGTTCAGCAACCATTTTTTCTTGGTCTGTAGCCATATATGGTGATAAATATCCTTTATCAAATTCCATACCTTCAACTAAGTCAAGATATGTTTCTGCTGTTTTTGATTCTTCTACTGTAATTACTCCATCATTTCCAACTTTTTCCATTGCTGATGCAATAAAGTTTCCTATTTCTTCATCAGCTGATGAAATTGTTCCAACTTGTTTTATTGCTTCTTTTCCTTCAACTTTCATAGAACTTTCTTTTATAAATTCTACTACTTTGTCTCCAGCTTTTTTTAGACCTTTTTGTAATACAACTGGATTTGCTCCTGCTGCAATATTTTTAAGTCCTTCTTTTACAAGTGCCTGAGCTAAAACTGTAGCTGTTGTTGTACCATCACCTGCAACATCATTTGTTTTTGTTGCAACTTCTTTTACAAGTTGTGCACCCATATTTTCAAATTTATCTTCAAGTTCAATATCTTTTGCTATTGTTACACCATCGTTTGTAATTGTAGGTGCTCCAAAAGATTTTTCTAATACTACATTTCTTCCTTTTGGTCCAAGTGTAATTTTTACAGTATCTGCAAGTTTATCAATTCCTCTTTCAAGTCCTTCACGAGCATCTTTACTAAATTTTATTTCTTTTGCCATTTTTTCCTCCTAGTCTTCTACTACTGCTAAAATGTCAGAATATTTAACTACAATATATTCTTCATCATCTAGTTTTACTTCTGTTCCTGAATATTTTGAGTAAATAATTTTATCATTTACTTTTACATTTCCTTTTAGTTTTTCATTATTTTCAATTGCATCACTTACTGCAACAACTTCTGCATATTGTGGAGCTTCTTGTGCACTTTCTGGAAGAACAATTCCGCTTGCAGTTGATTTTTTTGCTTCTACTTTTTTTATTACTACTCTTTCACCGATTGGTTTTAAGTTCATTATAATCCTCCTAAAAATTTATTTTTAGCACTTTATTATATTGAGTGCTAACGACTGATTACAATATACTCACTACTTTTTTATTTTTCAACTTTTTTTCCAATTTTATTTTCTCTTCCATAATAAAATAAATATTGATTTACATAGCCTGAAAAATCTCCAAAAATATTTTGAGCAAAATTTGAAATTCTTTTTTTAGGCACTTCTTGCCCAATATATAAAGTTTCAGTAACTCTTTTTATCCAAACATCAACAGGGTAAACTTCTCTTCTATGAAATGAAAAAAGCAATATGCAATCTGCAACTTTAGGGCCTACACCAGGAAGTTTCTGCAATTTTTCTCTTAAATTTTCTGTATTTAATTTTAAATCATTTTCATTAATGAAGCCTTCAGCAATCATTTTAGATGTTTCAACTATTCTTTCATCTCTAAAACCGACTTTGGCATATTCTCTTAAATCCTGTACTTTTGCTTTAGAAAGAGTTTGTGCATCAGGAAAAGAATAATAGTCTATACCATTAAAATTTCCCAAAAATTTTCCATACATTTTTGAAATAATTCTTACTGAATTTTTAATTCTAGGTATTTGATTATTTGCAGAAATTATAAATGAAATTATTGTCTCAAATATTTCTTGGTTGAGTATTCTTATTCCATTTCCATAATCACATGCTTTTTTTAGTGTTTCATCTTTTGAAAGTGATTTTTTTACTTCTTTATAGTCAACTCCTAAATCAAAAAAATCGTAAAAATATCTATAAAAGTCATCTTCACTAATATTTTTTATCATGATTTTCCCTGACTCATCTGATACATTTACGATTTTTTCAAATGCCACAAATGTGTATGATCCATCTTCTTCTTTACTAAAGTTAAAAGCTTGACCACATTCAAAAATATCTTTTGGAGTGAAAGAATCACTTTCAAACTCCAAAATATTATTTTCTACTTTTATGTTTAATTTTTGTTTTTCTTTAAATTTATATCTCATTTAACCCTCACTGCATGAACAGCTAAACGCCAATCATCGAAGTCATATGCACATGTAGATAATGTAATTATCTGGCTATCTTTATTAAATTCTCCAGAATCTAAGCTAACTTCACTTTTATTCTTTAATTTATTAAGATACTCTATTTTTTCATCTGGATCTGAAAATTCTAAAGTTCTATAATCATAATCTGCAGGAGTACCATATGCAGAAAATACATGATACTCTTTCATTCCATCATTATCTGTAATATATATTACATTATTCTTTTCAGCAAAATCTTGTTTTCTAAATTCATCAAGTGCAGTAAACATTGAATTAATCCACATATGATGTCCATAAATAACTGTGTTAGTGTCTGAAAAATCCGAATTATTTTCAGCATCCATAAATATGGATCCTCCTTCGCTATATTCAGCCTTAACGTCTCTATCTAAATAAAATTCGTTATCATCTGACTGCATTACAGGATAATAAACCCAAGTTCCAGGTATTTCAATCATACCTTTAACATCTTGATTCATTTGCTGAAATTTTTTTAATGCTGCAAGACTTTTTTGCTCTCTTATATCAAATTCACTAGCACCTTGACTTACATTCATATTTATTGAATTTGTAATCTTATTTATTTCTCTTTCGCTCATTTTAGTTGTTAAAGCTCCGTATCCTCTTTTTCCAATTATTGCAATACATCCAATTATTATAACAATTAAAATAAACTCTATAAATTTATTAACCGCTTTTTTCATTTTTAAATTTTCTCCTGTAAAAATTTAAAATCTAAATTTTAAATTTTATATTTTCTTTTAAATTTAAATTAAAATTTTAAAAATCTTTTTTTAAAAATAGTGTTCAAATAAATTATACTGATTTGAAAAACTAAATCAATTAAGTAGAAATTGTATAGAAATTTAATTTTATATTTTTACTTTTTAATCTAAAAGCACCTCATGGTTTTTTATAATTTCTATGAGGTGCTTTTACTTAAATTTTATTCTTTTATTTCTATATCAAGCCTATTTAATTCATTAAGTTTTATAATTACATGGTCTCCATCATTAATTTTTCCTTCTATAATCTTTCTTCCAAGCAAAGTTTCTATATTTGTTTCTAGAAATCTTTTTATAGGTCTTGCTCCAAACTCTACATTATAACTTTTTGATAAGATATATTCTTTTGTTGCTGGAAGAAGTTCAATTGTAATTTGTCTATCTTTAAGTCTTTCTTCTATTCTTTCTATCTGTAAGTTTATAATTGAATATACTTCATCGGATGAAAGTGGCTTAAACATTACAACATCATCTATTCTATTTAAAAATTCTGGTTTAAATGTCATCTTTAATTTTTGATCAACTTTTTCTCTTGTTTCTTCATTTATTTCTCCATAATTTTCAAGACCATCCAGAAGATCTTCACTTCCAATATTTGATGTCAAAATAATAATTGTATTTTTAAAATCAACTGTTCTTCCTTGATTATCTGTAAGCCTTCCGTCATCTAAAACCTGAAGTAATATATTAAATACATCAGGATGAGCTTTTTCAATTTCATCAAATAAAATCAAAGAATATGGGTGACGTCTAACCTGTTCTGTAAGTTGTCCACCCTCCTCATATCCTACATAACCAGGTGCTGCACCTATAAGTCTTGAAACTGAATATTTTTCCATATATTCTGACATATCTATTCTTATCATATTTGACTCATCATCAAACATTGCCTCAGTTAATGCTTTTGCCAGTTCTGTTTTTCCAACTCCAGTTGGTCCTAAAAATATAAATGATCCTATTGGTTTATTTTCATCTTTAAGTCCTGATCTTGCTCTTATTATAGCATTAGATACAGCATCAACGGCCATATCTTGTCCTATAACTCTTTGATGTAAAATATTTGGAAGAGATAATATTTTTTCTCTTTCAGTTTCTACAAGTTTATTAACAGGTATTTTTGTCTGACTTGATACTACTTCAGCAATATCTTCTTCTGTAACCTCTTCTTTTAATTTCCCTGATTTAGCATTTTTTTCATTTGCTTTATTTAACTGGGCTTGAAGTTGTTCTAATTTTCCATATTTTAATTGTGAAACTTTTTCAAAATCATACTTTCTTTGAGCAACTTCTATTTGATTTTTAACATCATCAATTTCCTGTTTTATTTCTTTTACTTTATTTATAGAAGTTTTTTCTTCATTCCATTTTAAATAATCTTCATTATACTTATTCTGTAAAATTGAAAGCTCTTTCTCTAAATCTTCAAGTCTTTTTTTACTTACATCGTCATCTTCTTTTTTAAGTGCTGCTATTTCAATTCTAATTTGCATTATTTTTCTATTCTGGTTATCAAGTTCCTGTGGCATAGTGTCAAGTTCTGTTCTAACCATTGCACACGCTTCATCCATAAGGTCAATTGCTTTATCTGGAAGAAATCTATCTGTAATATATCTGTCTGAAAGTTTTGCACATGCTATTACAGCATTATCAGATATTCTAATACCATGATGTATTTCATATTTATCTTTAATGCCTCTTAATATAGATATTGTATCAATTACTGTAGGTTCATTTACAATTACTTTTTGAAAGCGTCTTTCTAATGCGCCATCTTTTTCTATATATTTTCTATATTCATTAAGTGTTGTAGCTCCTATTACTTTTATTTCTCCTCTTGCAAGCATAGGTTTCATAATATTAGATGCATCCATTGATCCTTCTGATGCTCCCGCACCAACTATCATATGAATTTCATCAATAAACATTATTATCTGACCATTAGATTCATTTACAGCTTTTAAAACTGCTTTTAACCTTTCTTCAAATTGACCCCTATACTTTGCACCTGCTACCAACGCTCCCATATCGAGTGAAAAAATTCTTTTATCAAGAAGAGGTTCTGGAACATCATTTTTTACAATTCTAAGAGCAAGCCCTTCTACAATTGCAGTTTTTCCAACTCCTGGTTCTCCAATTAATACAGGGTTATTTTTCTTTCTTCTAGATAATATTCTTTCGCAAGCTCTTATTTCAGAGTCTCTTCCTATTACAGGATCAAGCTTTCCTTCTCTTGCTTCTTTTGTCAAATCTCTTCCAAATTTTTCTAAAGGATCATTTGTTTCTTCAGGATTATCTGTGGTAACATTTTTACCATTTCTGACCTTTAAAACAGACTCTTTAAATTTTTCATATGTTATATTATATTTTTTATTTATTTCAAAAGATTCAGCTCTCTTTTCTTTAAGAAGTGCAAGAAAAATATGTTCAGTTGAAATATAAGTATCCTGCATTGCTTTAGCTTCATCTTCACTTTTCAAAAGAACTCTTTCATAAACAACTGACGGATAAGGCCTTGAATTTCCATCAATTTTAGCTAATTTATCAATTTTTATTTCAAGATCATTTTTATAACCTTCATAATTTGATGTAACATTTTTAACAATTTGAGAAACTGTTGAATCTGAATCAATAACTAATGCAAAAGCTAAATGCAAATCATTAACTTCTGCATTTTGATTTTTAATTGCCATCTGTTGAGACTGAGAAATTGCCTCAGAAGCTTTTTGAGTAAATTTATTTGCGTCCATATAATTACCTCTCTATTTTAATTTTCTTTAAGTTTTCTATATAAATCTTCTTGTTTTTTAGAAAGTTCAGATGGATTATCAATTTGTATTTTTATGTACAAATCTCCTCTTTTTCCTTTCATATCTTTATATCCCATATTTTTAACTCTTATCTTTTGACCAGATCTGATTTTTTTTGGAATTTTTACTGATATAGTTCCATCCAATGTTTCAATATTTTTCTCAACTCCAAAAAAAGCATCCCAAGGATATACTGTTTCTGTTTGTATAACATCTATACCGTCAAGTTTTTTATTCTTATCTTTTATATCTATCTTTACAAATATATATGCATTTATTCCGTATCTTTCACCGTCTATCTTTATTTTTTTATTCTTTGTTATTCCTTTAGGAATTTTTACATCAACCTCTTTTATTTCATCTTTATCTTTTATTCTAATTTTTCTCGTACTTCCAAGATAGGCTTCTTTTAAAGACAAAGTGACATTTGTCTCGATTTTTTGCTTTGATGAGTTTCTTTGACCAAAAGAGTTAGTAAAATTTGAAAATTTTTGTCCAAAGCCGTTTGATTTTTTATTTGAACTTCTTCCAAAATTTGAAAAATCATCTCCACCAAAAAACATATTGAAAAAATCTGAAAATCCGCCTGAACCAGTCTGATAAGTATAGGAATTTCCTGATGAAAAATTACCGAATCCATATTGTGAAGGATCAAAATTTTCACTTGACGTAAAATTATAACCCGATCCAAAAGTGTCATACTTTTTTCTTTTTTCTTCATCCCCTAAAACTTCATAAGCTTCATTTACTTCAGTAAACTTTTCATGTGCCGCTTTGTCATTAGGATTTAAATCTGGGTGATATTTTTTGGCAAGTTGTCTATATTTCTTTTTTATTTCATCTTGAGTAGCATTTTTATCCACTCCAAGTATTTTATAATAATCTTTATATTCCATCGTAACTCCTTTTTGACCATCTTTGACCTTAACTTCATTTTACTAAGTTTCATTAAATATTCAAGTAAAAATTATAACAAAATATTAAAATAGAAACTTAATAAATCATAAATTTATTTATAATTTATTTTTAAATTTTTAATTTAACTTAGTTAATATATAATAACTATTTTAATTTAACTATTTGTTTTGACTGATTTATATAAAAAGCTTATAATATTTTTATAAAGATATAGGAGTTTTTTATGCCAAATGACAGATTAACAAAAATTGCCAATTACATTATTAGTCAAGAAAAAGTCTCAATAGATGAATTAGTTGAAAAGTTTAAAGTATCCAAAATAACAATAAGACGTGATTTAGATAAGCTCGAAAAAAAGAATATTATCACAAAAATTTATGGGGGAGCACAAGCTAATTCAGGTGGAATTAACGATTTCGAAACAAGAGCAAATCTTCTTAGAAATGAAAAACAATATATTGCTCAAAAAGCGGCTTTAAGTATTAATTCAGGTGATTCTATTTTTATGGATGGTGGAACTACTGCATCTTTTATATTTAATTATTTGGATAAAAATTCTTCATTTACTCTTTTAACTAATAGCTTAGATGCAATTAATAAAGCTGTAACTTTCCCAAATATTTTAATTTTAATTGTAGGAAATAGCTATGATAGAAATATACACTCATTTATAAACTTAAATCATGTCACAAAAGATTTTTCCAATATTACAATTGATAAAGCTTTTATAACATGTAGCGGTGTTTCAATTGAATCAGGTCTTTCTAATAAGCATCCAATTGTTGCAGGAATTAAGTCTATGATGTGCTCAATTGCAAAAGAAGTTTATTTATTAGCTGATAATAGCAAATTTGATAAAGTTTCACTAATGACTTTCTATAATCTTGAAGATGTAGATAAAATTTTTACTGATAAGAAACCTAATGATAAATATATGAATTTTTTTGAAAAAAATAATATAGAACCAATATTTTAATTTTCATTTTTATGTTTAAAGTAAAATATTTAATTTTTAATAAAATTTTATAAACTAAAAAATTGCTGTGGAATTATTCCACAGCAATTTTTATATGTTTTAAATTATTTAACAACTTCAGTAACAACTCCTGATGCTACTGTTCTTCCGCCTTCTCTGATGGCAAATCTTAATCCTTCTTCCAATGCTATTGGTTTTTGTAATATTACATTGAATTCTGCATTGTCTCCTGGCATTA